>DDER01000034.1 GCA_002336735.1 Candidatus Saccharibacteria bacterium UBA1949
CACCAGGTTTTGGTCCTGGCATTCGCAGGTTCGAATCCTGCCGTCCCAGCCATAGAAAGTACCGCAGACTTCATGTCTGCGGTACTTTCTATTGTTAGAGCGTCCAAGATTCGAACCTGCGCTTTTGTCATCGACAAAAGTCGCAAGGTTCGGCGAAGCACAGCGAAATCAGAAAAGAGCTTGATCTTGTTCTGATGAGCAAGCGGAGGAGGCTTTAGCCAATATCCTGCCGCCCTACCTCCCAAACAAAGCAAAAGTCCGCCCCTGGTGGAACAGACAATTGCTCGACACTAGGAACGGACGAATTAGTTGCCCCGCTACCATAGCGACGGGGCAACAACGTGACGAACTGTCAAGCAGCGGGATTACCCCTTGCGGCTTGGGGACTTCCGCATAGCGACCAGCCCTCTGCTAGGCAATGAAGATGGGCGCTCCACATACCGCTTGAAAGCATCCGCTGGACGGAAGTTTGGCACAGCCTTTGGTTCAATCCGAATTAATTCACCAGTAAGCGGGTTCCGGCCAGTACGCGCAGCTCGGTCGACAGGCTCGAACACACCGACGCCAGTGATCAAAACAGACCCACCCCCTGCGACTTCACGCATGATGATGTCGAGGAGATTCTCAACTGCTCGTCGAGCTTGATATTCAGTCACATCTATGCGCCGTGCAAGTTCCCTAGCTAGACCAGCCTTGTTCATCTCAATGTACTCCCATCCACTCATCGCGCGCCCTGTAGCTAACGCAACTTTGCTTACGATATCATATAAATTATCGTGACGCAATGCGTCCCCTCGAGATATTGACAGTTCGTCGGCCCTTCATTGCCAGCCGCTCCATCTTGGTGCCAAACAGCTGTAAGCCTGTACGTGGCGAAGTATGCCATAATAAGCATATGAATAAACTGCGCAGAACTATCGAACATCCACTGACTCAATTGGGAGTGATCGCATTTGGCGCACTCGCCGAGACAACCATCAACAAGCATCGTATACGAACCCACCGATCGATCGTTGCACGGCCGATGGCTCAGCGAGTGCTTGACATCCTGGGTGCGCCATTTGCCGACACCGACACATGGGCAGCGGTTCACCGCGTGCACCACAGCACACCCGATGCCAATCTCCATCCATTTCTCGAGCTTGCTGATTATATCAAATGGCGCGAAGCGCATCCGGGCGCTCACGACCATATTGAGCTACCTGAGACTATCCTTGGCTTTGACCCGGGCGCAAAAGAAATGACACTCGATGAAGTACTCACCGTCGGAGAACTAACTCGTGATCTCGTCGATGGCATGTATCATCCCCAAGAGAATTACAGTGATGCCGAGGTGACGCATCTCCTCGATATGAGTCGTCTGCGCTATGCCTATGATGACAGGCTCACCGACAAGCCCAAAGCGCCGATTGATAGGACAAAAACTCTCGACGATCTCGCGCCAATTCTT
Source organism: Candidatus Saccharibacteria bacterium UBA1949 (assembly GCA_002336735.1). Lineage (GTDB taxonomy): Bacteria > Patescibacteriota > Saccharimonadia > Saccharimonadales > Saccharimonadaceae > Saccharimonas. The sequence goes on from DDER01000034.1 coordinate 1,451, forward strand.
CGCGATCCCCATTCGCCTGTACTCGAACCCGCTGTGACGATGCGCGGCATCGCTACACCAGGTGGAGTCATAGGTACATGGCTACGCAATCGACCTCGCTATGATGAAGTAGATGGGCGTTTGCGGTATAACCCAGAGCTTCGTAATCCCGACATCATCACCACTTCGACCGAACAAAAAGTATTCACCCACAAAAACAAGATTCGTCTTGCGGCAGTCGGCGCAGCTGCACTGGCACGCATCGCACTGACACGTCCTGAGACTCCAGCCAAAATAATGCAACGCGGGGTAGAAGGGGCTGCAATATTCGGCGGGGCAACTGCTGCGCTCTTGTTTGGAGGTAATACGACAAATGCCTGGGGTCATGCTGGAGATCTCTCTGCACGGCCCGACGAATCACATCTCGATAACATGCGCCGACTAGTGCGTGGTGAAGTTCGGATGAAAGCCGATGGGACATATACGACCAACAACAAAATACTCAGCGCACCAACATTTGACGAAGTGGGTGGGCAAAAAGAGCACCATGATCACCCCGACTATATCGCCTACACGAGAGAGATAGGCGTCGACGGATTCCGTGATGCACCGTTTGGCAGCGTTCTGAAATTGATGGCAGATCGGGGTATATTATTCGAACATGGCCCAGGATTTGAAGGAAACAGGCCTGACCTGCCATCCGATGCTATCCTTGCGCTCGAGTCAATTCGTCGAGCATATTACCAAAACAATCTTGCCTAGCCATTACGCCTCAACCCCCTAAACTACTGGGCTTGCAATCTCTCGGATCATATTCCGCTCGCGTAGAGGCTTGCTCATGGCAAGGATATTTATCAGTAATTGGGTTTTTGTCGTGAGTTTTTGATCTTCTCAAGAAACAATTTAATTGTGCGCGAGTCGAGACTATTGATATCTCCTGTCACGCCCCAGCCGCGCAGAGCCAAGCGGTCGAGACGAGAGATCTGATCGATATCAATACGGCCGCCGAAGAATTCATACGCGATGGCGTGAGCACGTAAGCTTGGAGGGTAGGCGACGTTCATCTCGAGGTCGCGTTTAACGCCCGTGAATACACCGGTGAGAAAAAGGGCCGCTTGATGGCTCAGGAGCTCATCGAGATGCGCGGCCACAAACCGCCGCATACGCGGCATCACCATACCGCCATAACAGGCCGAGCCCAGCACTACGAGATCGTAGGCGTTTAGATCGATATCGCGCGCATGACGCACATCGAAACTATCCGCCCCCAGTTCATCGGCAATCCGCTCGGCACATTCCCGCGTCGTGCCATACTTGGATGCATAGATAACACAGGTTCTCATATCTCTATAATACGCTATTATATCGTAGAGTCCAGGCGGATCCATTTCTCGCCAAATCATCATCCTAACCGCTGAGCGACTAAAGATTCCCGGGGTTTACCTCGAGATTCTCTAGCGCTCACGTATATGAGGCGAGGGATGAATCTGCCTGGACGATCAAGACAAGATCATGCTGCTTTGCTCAGCTGCTCCAGCAGCCGCACCATACGATCGACGCTCGTGACCCGAAAACGTGCGCCAGTGTCGCCATAACCGACTTTGATGGTATATGCACTCCGTGGCAGCGCTTCAAACATGTCTTCATCGGTGTAGTCATCGCCTGCACAGAAGACAAATTCTGCTTCGAGTGCATCGTGTAGTTCGCTGGCAGCGTGGCCCTTGTGCACTTCGCGAGGTTTGACCTCGATGATTTTGCGCCCATCAAATACACCGATTTGCGTACCAGCGAGCAGTGACATTAATTCACGTTTGAGATTGGTGCTCCGTACATATGCAAGCTCTGCGGGTACATTGCGATAGTGCCAGACAAGTGCATAATCTTTTTCTTCGATGAGCGACCCTGCTGTACGCGCAGTGTACTTGCGGAGCAATGGCAAAATAGTTGCTTTTTGGTCGTGAAAAGTAGAATCAATTTGTGTCCACTCGCCACCATGTTTGAACCATGCACCGTGTTCGGCTACGAGGCTGACCGGTAGCCTGCCAAACCACGACTCAAGCGCTGATCGCTTGCGGCCGCTAATAATACAGACTGTGGTCGCTGGATGCTCGGCAAGCCTACGGATAATACCGAGGAGCTTTTGGGAGGGACGCGCCAGGGAAGCGCGCGGGCTGCTTTTGAACGTCTGGAGCGTACCGTCATAATCTAGCAGGATCAGCCGTGATGCAGCGGATGAATAGTCCAAAACAAGTTGTTTAGCTTCTGAACTCGTCAGGATATGCTTGTTCGTCGCCGCGCGATCATGACGGGTCAATTCGAGATCATCGATAAAATCGGTCCCCCAACGCTGCACCGTATAGTCAGCGATACGATGCTGCATGGCGTCTTGCCGAGTGACACGTTCTTTTTTGGGCATACGAAGTGCGCGGCGAATTGCGCGAGTCACAGAATGCACATCATTTGGGTTAATGCTGATCGCTTCGGGCAACTCATCGATCGCGCCCGCCATCTCGCTCAGTACGAGAACACCCGGCCGAGTACGCGTCTTGGAGGCGACGTATTCTTTGGCGACAAGATTCATACCGTCGCGCAGCGGCGTGACAAGAGCGATATCGGCATAATGATACAGTGCGACGATTTTTTCGAACGGCAAATTCTGAAATTGATACGAGATTGGCGCCCAATCAATTGTCCCGAGCTCGCCATTGATGCGGCTGACTGTTTGCTCGATCGTATCTCGCAGGTTCTTGTACGTCTCCACCTGCGTGCGAGACGGCACGGCGACCATGACGAGCTTGACACGTTTATGATATTCGGGGTGGTTCTTGAGAAGTAGCGCGAAGCCTTCGAGCCGCTGCATAATCCCTTTGGAATAATCAAGCCGATCAATAGAAAGGATAACTTTTTGCTCGCCATACGTTTCTTTGAGCATAGTAAATTCTTGAATGACTGATTTGTGCCGTAGTGTCGAGCGGAATTTGGCATAATCAATGCCGATCGGATATGCATCGACTTTGATCACGCGGCCCTCGTGGTGCAAAATGCCGTTTTTGCTCGGTATGCCAAGCGTTCGCAGACAGCTACTCATAAAATGCCGTGCATAATCATAGATATGAAACCCTATTAAATCGCAGCCGAGCAGCCCTTCGAGAATCTCACGGCGTTCGGGTAGTAGCCGATAAATTTCATATGAGGGAAACGGAATATGCAGGAAAAAGCCAATCGCCGACCCGGGCAGTTCTGCACGAAGTAGCGTCGGTAGGAGCATTAAATGATAGTCCTGTACCCATATCGTAGCATTGTCTTCGGCGCATTTTTTGACTGCAGTGGCAAATAATTGATTAACCTTTCGATAGGCACGCCAGTAGGTGTCTTTGTACTGCGTGTAGCCCTGAAAATAGTGAAACAATGGCCACAACGTGTCGTTTGAGTAGCCTTCGTAAAATTCCTCAATTTGCGCTTTTGTGAGGTGCACGGGATAACAGTTGTGCCTGCGTAGCTCCTTGGTGATTTGCGCCTTATCGGCGGGCGTCAGTTCATCCAGCGCGATACCTGGCCACCCCACCCAAATCCGCCGATCGGCCCGATCGAGGGATGACATTGCCGTTGCCAGACCCCCTGTGCTGGCATGAAATTGCAACACGCCATTTTGTTTGGTGACATTTATAGGCAATCGATTCGACACAATAACAAAAGTGTTTTTCGACATAAATATTTCTTTAGTATACTGGGGTACGCCTATCCTGACTGTGATTTATTTCACACATTTATACGCCGATCTCCTGCGTCTACTGCAATATGCTATACAAAACCCTATACAACCATAAGCATAATCAGATATAATGAAGATATCTATGAAAACAAATGAAAAACACGCCCTCAACCAATATCTGCGCGCAGCCAACTATTTAGCCGCTGCTCAAATCTTTCTTCACGATAACGTTCTCATGAAACGCGAACTCAAAGCAGCCGACGTCAAAAACCGCCTACTTGGGCATTGGGGTAGCTGTCCGGGTATTAATTTTGCCTACATGCACTGCTCACGACTTGCCCGAATTAAAAACCAGAACATGATGTTTGTCGTTGGTCCTGGCCATGGCTTTCCGGCATTGCAAGCCAATCTTTTCATGGAGGGGACTCTCAGTAATATCGATGAGAAACTACCTCAAAATCTCGATGGGCTCACACACCTCTGTCGACAGTTTAGTTGGCCCTATGGCTACCCGAGCCATTCCAACCCAGCCACGCCTGGCGTCATATTAGAGGGCGGGGAACTCGGCTACGCACTCGCCACCAGCTACGGCGCCGTCATGGACAACCCTGACCTCATGGTAGCGTGTCTTGTAGGTGATGGTGAGGCGGAGACCGGCCCAACAGCTGGTGCCTGGCATATTAATAAGCTCATCAACCCGAGGAGTGACGGCATCGTCCTGCCGATTCTTCATCTCAACGGCTACAAGATATCTGCGCCAACAGTCTTTGGGCGCATGAGCAACTACGAACTCATGGCACTTTTTTCTGGATATGGCTATGAGCCAAGAATTGTCGATGTCACCGAATCAAGCACCGACCCACACGAGGCCATGAGCGAAGCACTCGAGTGGGCGCACCAGCATATTGAACAGATTCGGGCTCGTCAACCAAAGGCTGGCTCCCCCGACCGTCTACCAATGATTATTATGCGCACTCTAAAGGGCTGGACTGGCGTCAAAGAACTAGCTGGCGCCAAGGTAGAAGGCAACTGTCTCTCGCATCAGGTAGTACTCATGGACGCAAAGACTGACAAAAATCAGCTCGAACTTCTTGACGCTTGGCTGGGTAGCTACAGATTTGACGAGCTATTTGATCCCAAATCCGGATTTGGTGACTATATAAAAGAGGTTATCCCAGAAGACCCAGAGCAACGCCTAGGCTGGAACAAACATGCGAGAGGCGGCAGTGAGGTCTACCAACCACTTATCTTGCCTGATATTGAGCAGTTCTGCGAAGATGCAACTATTCCTGGCACCATGGGCAGCAGCAGTATGCGACGCATCGGCGCCTATTTGACTGAGGTTTTCCGTCTAAACGAAGCAACGAAAAACTTTCGTATGATGTCGCCCGATGAAACCTACTCTAATAAATTTGATGATATCTTCAGCGCTACTAGCCGCGCTTGGCAATGGCCGATCCAACCTTGGGATAAAGATCTTGCTCCTTATGGTCGTGTCATGGAGATGCTCTCTGAGCACAACATGCAAGGCCTCATGCAGGGATATGTTCTCACTGGTCGTCACGCCATGTTTGCCAGCTATGAAGCGTTTGTCGCTGTCGTCTCTAGCATGGTAGACCAATTTGCCAAGTTTCTCACCCAAAGCCGCGGCATCGAGTGGCGCGGGACGATTCCGAGCGTCAACTATATCTTGACCAGCTCTGGATGGCGCCAGGACCATAATGGTTTTAGCCACCAAAACCCAGGGTTTATCGATGATATACTGCGGCGACAAAGCAACTTCTCGACGGTCTATTTTCCAGCCGATGGCAATACAACGCTTGTTGTCATGGAACAAATGCTGGCTAGCACTCGTCAGATTAACGCCATCGTCGCTGGCAAGACAGTCGAGCCGCGCTGGCTCACACCGGCACTTGCTCGACAGCAAGTTGCAGCCGGTATTATGATTTGGGATTTTGCGAGCGATGATAACCCTGATATTGTCATGGCAGCCTGCGGCGACTATCCAACCAAAGAAACAATGG
>DDER01000026.1 GCA_002336735.1 Candidatus Saccharibacteria bacterium UBA1949
TCTACCAATTCCGCCACATCCGCATATACATAAAGTTTGAGGTACAATCGAAGTTTAATGTCACTCTCGGACAGGACGCGCTACGCGTCTACGATAAACTTGCGTTTTACGCAGCCGCCATATCCGCATGCTTGAAGACAAGGTACAGTTCGCAACTTTGACGCTTGCTCTAGGGCCTAGAGCGAGGACGCACGCTGATTTACCATATCTTAGCCAATCTTTGCAACAAGCGCAAGCCCTAGCCACAGACCGATGAGTTGGCAAATTGGATGAGGGAATAATCCTGACGCAGCTGCGCGTCTAAGTCTTTGATATCATTGGCTGTCTTGACGCCTGGATTCAAGATACCATACGGGTCAAACGCTTGTTTAACACGAGTAAATACCTCAAGCAAGGCTGGGTCAACCGCTGCGTAAGCAAACCGTCCAAGCAATCTCCCCTCGCCGGCTTCTGCAACAGAGGCACCGCCCATTGCTATCATAAGTTGCGTGAAGTCATCGACAAGTTTGTAGAGCTTGTGACGATCGCTTGCTTTTTTGAGTTGGAGCTCAGGACGAACATAGTAGACATTGTCAAGCAAACGACCCCATAGCGACAGCTTGGTCCGGTGCTTGTCTGCGAGTAGTCCAACCTCCATCATAAAACTCTCAAGCTTGTCAGGCGGCACATACAAACCATCAGCGATCGGTGGCGATGATAGTGTGGTACTAGAGGGAAATAGGCCGTAGTATCTACTCGCGCGTAGTGCATCGATCGTTGTCGGGTCGACATTAGCGCCGGTGACGATTACAACGTTGCTATTCTGAAATGTTTTTAAAAGATTTTTTAGCTTTTTGCGGCGCACTCGCTCCTTGTGATCATCAAACCCAATAACAATCAGCCCCGCCGCTGTTTCGATACTTTCAATAAATGGCTTATATGATTTACCACGAGCACTGCCTGCGATGACACTAGACATATCATAGTATTCCATCACGCTAGGCGCAAACTGACGCAATGTCGCTATCGATTCCAGCGCTTGTTCTTTCGCGCCAAAAGCTATCACCGTATAGTCAATCGGACGCTCGGTTGGCGCACATTTCATGATCATTTCGGTGACAATTCCTAGCGTCCCTTGACTGCCTACAATTAATGGCGTCAAATCGAATGATCCATCACGACGCTTTACCTCGGCGAGCCCAGTATATCCCAAACAGGAGTGAGCAGCGAGGTTCTGTATACCATCAATAAGATGGGGGTTATCTATGATAATATCATCTATACAGCGGTAAATCTCACCCTCAAATGTCTGAAGGGTTCGTTTCTTACCTAGTTCGCGCTTCGATAGGCGCTTTGTTTGCAGCACATCACCATTGGAAAGCACAACTTCGAGCTCATACGTCCAGCGACGCATACTACCATAGCGCCCGCTCAAAGGTCCTGTAGCATTATTGGCAACCGCGCCGCCAATAGTAGCAATAGCCTGAGATGATGGATAGCTTGGGATAAACGCGTCGTTCAGCGCTAGCGACTGATTAAGCGACAACATATTAACACCCGGCTGCACACGAACGAAACGCTGACGCGGCTCATATTCGAATATTTGATTCATGTGTGTTGAAAAATTCAATATTACTCCATGACCAATGGCCGCACCCGTCTGATCACTTCCACCACCCCGCGGTGTAATCGCAATATTGTGTCCTTTTTCTGCAAGCTGCCAAACAAAACGAGCTGTTTTGCGAACATCATTTGTCGTCCGTGGATACACTACCATCTCAGGCATTAGCTCTAACGGACTCGCATCATGACTCATCAACCTTAGCACATCGACACTGGTCGAGACCTCGCCGATAATATGGCTCTGTAAGTAGCCGGCAACTTTACTCATATATATCCTGTTGTTTCACTTTATTTATCATACCATAAGAATTTTGACCGCACAGTGTTTAAATCTGCCGAATTATCTGGTATAATCAGTCTATTCATGCGGATGTGGTGAAATTGGTATANNNNGATTTTCTTTTCGGCGGCTGAAAAACTGTTTTAAGTGTTGCTCGTAACTTGCCCGCATTAATTCTTATGCTTGCTACGAAAGCATGGCTTAACCTATTGTATATTAATAACATAACGGAGGAGTATCAATGAATAGGTTTGAGGGCGTCTGTGATAACTGTCCACTGAGGACTAAGGTTGATATTGACAGGGCATCGGAATCTGGCAGCTGGGGCTCAGATGGTTTGCACTCACAACTATCTGATGGGAAAAATCGCTACGATGTGACATTAGCAAACGGTGAAGTCTGTGATAGCGATACAGTGCGGGCAATCGAACAAGATGTTGAGAGTAAAATTGACAAATGTGACGGCCCGAGAGAAGGATTACTACGTCAAAAGTGTGGGGTTGGCTTAGCGCGCGCATGGCGCTGGTCAGAATTAGTTGGCACTTATACACCAAATATATCCAGTCCTGATGAAATAACACCATTACTGGAAAAAGCGGATTATCGTGATGCAATGCCTCATTTTGAAGAAGCAACTTGGCTTGTTGGAGACCCACGTGATTTTTCCGAGTTAGATTGCTCAGATCGTTCGGCATTTACTAACTATGGAATTAAAAAACTTGCTAGCACCGTTCGAGGAACCGGTGCAGAGCTAGAAAAGGGCATGGCAGTTATGCTTGATCGTGTTTCGTGGTCGGCTGATGACGAAAGTTTGCAAGACGTTTTTCGGATCCGAGTAGCACAAGGTGGCCCTCGCTTCGCATTTCACTCAAGCATAGAGCTAGATTATAACGACCCCAAAGAAAAATACACCGAAGCTATTGAAAAAATTTTTGCAGAAGGAATACACGCCTATTTATTTAGTGATGAAGATGCTGTGAAGCAGTCCAAAACCCTCATTACTCATGCTGAAAGCTTGGCGTATCAGCGTTTCGAAAAAATTGACGACTGGTTGGCGAGTGGTGGTCTGTCGAAAGCTCTGCGTCAAGCAGATGATAGAAAAAAGGAAATGAATTAACGCGGGTGAGTTCTAGGCAACACCTATATAAACAGTTTTTTCAGCCGCCGAAAAGAAAATCGGCGATCAGGTCTTGCCCGTTAGGCATTTTCCTCAAAAATAGGTTCTAGCGGAGCTATAACGTTCCACCAGACAGAGACTCGAGTTACGCTCGAGGCCTTGTCTAGGTGAATGATCTATAGTTTATTGGTTCGCTTTCGTCCTCCTGGACTCATCAGCACAAATACGCATTTGTGGAGCGAATATGACAAGCAGACATAGGGTTTAGAAAAACATCACGGACGAAATGGCCGTGAACCTAGGTTTTACCCTATATCTACTTGCCATATTTGCTCTCAGGTCAGGAGCTGTTTACCAGCTCTCTTGGGTGTCCATCGGTTGCGTGTACGCGGGAAACCCCTCGGCTGCCGCGGTCTTGTAAGCTTCGCGCAGCCTGGCCGCGAACTGTTCTACCTCATAGATGACCGAGTCCGTGCCGTAACCTTCTAAAAACACACTTCCTTCCCATGAGTAGCTCATCACCTTCGCCTCGCTGTAACTGCCCTCCAAAGAGAGGTAGTAGGTGCGGTCATCCGGTGCAACGATGATGTGCTTGTAGGCGTACTTTGACTGCTGTCCGATGGTGAGTATGGGGCCGTCGTAGAAGCGACGTTCCTCAACGTACTTTTCAGCCACCTACTGAGTTAGCGCGGCGAGCTGTTCGCCCGAGATGGGATGGTTGAAATGCACGGTGACCGTTGCGATGGGTAGCTTTGCGCTGCTCATTGTCTCAGATTCCCCACATCTTTGGCGGAAATGCCTCTCGCGTAGCGAGCGTGTGCTTTTCCTATACACACAAGATGAGGTTTTGCTCTTGTTGTGTATAACAAAAGCAAAATCTCACCTTGTGCTAGTCTGCTTGTCAAATGACACTTCCGTGAGTAATCTCCCTAAACTTAACTATCAACTGCAAC
>DDER01000003.1:0-9563 GCA_002336735.1 Candidatus Saccharibacteria bacterium UBA1949
ATCTCACCGAGGCTGAAGAACAGCGTATTCGTGATATTATCGACAAAGATTTTGTGACCGAAGGCGATTTACAGCGTCGTGTGACCAATAATATTAAACGACTAAAAGATATCGATGCATATCGTGGCCTTCGCCACAAAGCCGGGCTACCTACCCGCGGTCAACGAACCCGTACGAACGCACGAACTCGTAAGGGCAAAGCCGTCGCCGTCGGTGGCGCTCAGCCAAAAGCAGCAAGTAAGACCTAAGAGAAAGGACGAGATATATGGCAGAAGCAAAAACTACTTCTAAGAAGAAACAGCGCCGATCGGTTCCTACTGGTCAGCTGCATATTCAAGCAACGTTTAATAATACGATTATCACCTTTGCTGACAAAAAAGGCAACGTTTTAGCTGCAAGTTCAGCTGGCGCTTGTGGTTTTCGCGGTAGCAAAAAAGGCACCGCCTATGCTGCACAAGTTGCTGCCGAAAAAGCCGCAGAGACGGCGAAGACAAGTTACGGTCTTAGCGTGGTAGATGTATTTATCAAAGGCGTCGGCCTAGGCCGAGATGCCGCTGTACGAGCACTAGGTGATTTCGGCATTACTGTCGACAGCATCAAGGACGTCACTGGCGTCCCTCACGGTGGTGTGCGTCCGCGAAAGGCAAGGAGAGCGTAATGGCACGAGATACGTCACCTATTGTGAAGCAAAGCCGCCGCGAAGGCTACGCACTTCACCCCAAAGCACACAAGATTTTGGCTCGTAAGTCTGGTATACCTGGTCAGCATAGTGGTGGCCGCCAAGGCAAGCAGAGCATGTACGCTACCCAACTTCGTGAAAAGCAAAAAGTTCGCCGCCTCTATGGGCTACTCGAGAAGCAATTTGCCAAGCNNAGCAAAAAGTACGCCGCATGTACGGTCTACTCGAGAAGCAATTTGCCAAGCTGATGAACGAGGCAACCCGTCGCAAAGGACTACCTGGCGAAAATCTTTTGCAATTTCTAGAGCTGCGCCTCGACAACGCGATTTACCGTGCAGGCTTTGCCACAAGTCGCCGCGCTGCCCGTCAATTGGTTAGCCACGGACATTTTATGCTCAATGATCGACGCGTCGACATTCCATCGATCCGTGTTCGTCCAGGCGACGTCATCACTGTTCGCCCAAAAAGCACCGAATCCGGTTATTTCTCACAAATTACTGATGTTATCAATGCATCTGTACAGGGTCCGCTCAGCTGGCTCAAGAGCGATGCTAAGAAGCTTCGTGTTGACATTACTGGATTACCAAAACGTGAAGAAGCAGATATCGATATTAACGAGCAACTAATTGTTGAGTACTACTCACGCTAAAAAGGGTAAGGAGATACATAAGATGTCAAAAGTAATACACAATCCGCTACTTGCCGGTGTCACCGAAAACGGTAACAACGCCGCTACTTTTACGATCGAGCCCCTCCATGCAGGGTACGGCAACACACTTGGCAACAGCCTACGTCGCGTCCTTCTCTCTAGTATTCGTGGTGGCGCTATTGTTGCCTTTCGCGTCGAGGGAGCAACGCACGAGTTTACAACTTTACCAGGTGTCAAAGAGGATGTTGTCGATATCATGCTTAACCTCAAAAGTGTGGTACTTCGTGTTCACGTTGATGACCCTGTTGAGCTGCGTCTGGAGAAAAAAGGCGCTGGGCCTGTTACTGCGGGTGATATTAAGGCGACTGCCGATATTGAGATCATTAACCCAGATCAGATAATTTGCACAATCGATGATCCCAAGGCTTCTGTCGTTTTTGACCTCGTAGCTGAAGCCGGTCGCAGTTATCGCACGATCGAAGAGTCATCTGGCGAGCGTATTCATAGCGACATGATTGCTCTTGATGCCATGTTCAGTCCCGTCATCCGTGTTCGCTATAAAGTTGACGGTACTCGCGTTGGTCAGGAGACGAATCTTGACCGGCTTGACCTTGTCGTTGAGACAAATGGCGCTATCTCACCAAGAGAAGCTTTTGAAGAAGCAGCCGCTATCTTAGTCAACCAATATACAGCCCTCGCTGGATCGACAACAGTCGATGCGGCGCCTGCACTTGGCAGTAGCGTAGAAGCGGAATCAAATGAGCTAAACACCCCTATCGAAGAGCTCAATCTTGGCGCTCGCACTGCTAATGCGTTGATTAACAATGACATTCGCACTGTCCATGATCTCGTGACCTTGTCTGAACTAGACTTACGTGAACTCAAAGGTTTTGGCAGCAAGGCACTCGATGAAGTCAAGGATAAGCTGGCGGAATTGGAGCTCTAGATGCATCGACATGGTTATGTAGGACGCAAATTTGGCCGCGAGCGTGATCAACGTCGCGCTCTCATCAAAGGCCTTGCCACATCGTTGGTGATGGAGCAGCGCATTGAAACCACGCTACCAAAGGCCAAGGAGCTTGTCCGTTATATTGAAAAACTCATTACCAAGGCTAAACGAGGTGATCTCGCGAGTCGACGTTTGGTAATTGCTGGCTTGTCAACGCAAGTTGCCGCAAATAAACTTGTTGACGAAATCGCACCGCAACTCATGGGTCGCAACAGCGGACATGTTCGAGTCGAACGCACGCGACTTAGAGTAGGCGATGGTGCTCAAATGGCCATCATCTCATTTGTTGACGAACTCTCATCTCAGCCTAGACAGCAACCAACAGAAAAGGAGGAGAACTAATGAACACCAAAACCTTTTCTCAAAAATCAGCTGATATTAGTCGTCGCTGGATACTTATCGATGCGCAGGATGCACCGCTTGGGCGCCTGTCGACCGAGATTAGTAAATATCTTATCGGTAAACACAAGCCTACCTATACGCCTCATATTGATGGTGGCGACTACGTTGTCGTTGTCAATGCAGCTAAGACGATCGTAACGGGAGACAAAGAAACTGCCAAGATCTACTACCGACACAGCGGCTTCCCGGGTGGTATCAAAGACGCAAGTCTCGCCGAAGTCCGAGCCAAATTCCCAGAGCGTATCATCCAAAATGCCGTCAAGGGTATGTTGCCGAAAAACAAGCTTGCCGCCGAACGCATGCAGCGCCTGAAGATTTTTGCTGGCAGCGAACATGCGCACACAGCCCAATCACCAGAGAAAGTTGAGGTAAAAAACAATGGCTGACGCTAAATATTTTTACGGTCTCGGCCGGCGCAAGAGCGCAACTGCACGGGCACGCTTGCTGCACGGCAAGGGCAAAGTCACGATCAATGGCAAAACCGCAGATGAATACTTGAATGCTAACAAATCTATGCTTGCGGAAATCACTGACCCGCTCGCGCTTGTCGGCAAACAAAAAGAGTTTGATGTTTCTGTCATGGTAAGTGGCGGCGGTCTCGCAGGGCAGGTTGATGCAATCAAAATGGCGATCGCAAAAGCGATCACAGTTGCACATGCCGATCTGCGCAGCTCACTCAAAAAAGCCGAGTTTTTGCGCCGTGATCCACGCGAAAAAGAACGCAAAAAATACGGTCTCCGCTCTGCTCGCAAACGCGAACAATACTCAAAGCGCTAATATATGCACATTTTTGCAAAAAACCCTCGGTGGGTATCCGAGGGTTTTTGTTGACCATATATCGTATACTAAACGTATGATAGATACAATTATTCATCGTTGGCTGCACATCCCGTATCGTCTTGCTTCGATCGAATATGCTCGCCCGCGACGGCCGCGTGCAACGATACTATTGCTCCATGGCATCGGCAGCTCATCACGTATGTGGGATGAAGTTGCCGCTAAATTACCTCCTGACGCGCGTATCATTGCGGTCGATTTGCTTGGATTTGGAGAATCACCCAAACCAAGATGGAAAACCTATAATGTCCGCTCTCAAGCCCGATCACTTATCTATACGCTACACCATCTCCGTATTTACGGACCAGTCATCATCGTTGGTCATTCGCTCGGCGCACTCGTAGCGATCGAACTTGCCAAGCGCTACAAATTTGCCGTGCGCCAGCTCATTCTCTGTAGTCCGCCGTTTTATCGGTCATCGAGTCGCGTCGGTTTCATCCTAAAACCTGAGAATATCTTGCTAAGTATCTACAAAAGCGCCAATAAGTACCCGGCCGGTGCCGCCAAAGTGCTCGCATTTGCCAGCAAATACAATCACGCTAACGCCGGATTCAAAGTAGACGACAGTAATCTTGCGTCATTTCTCGCAACGCTTGAGGCATCAATCGTCAATCAATCCTCACTCGATGATGCCGTGCGCCTGACCCGTTCGATGACAGTATTTTCTGGGCTTTTCGATATTTTTGTAATTGACCGGTATCTACGACACCTCAAAGCAAACAATACCAATACTGCGCTACATACCCTACCCACTGGACACGAGATAACAGGCCTTTACCGATCTGCCGTCGTAAAATCCATCAAACAAGCCGTCTCTAAGGTATAATTAGTCTGAGATCATATGAACTTCCCCAAAAAACCACAATATAGCAAAAGTTTCATCGATAGAGCAGGGATAGTTGCGTGTCAATCGGCAGTTTCATCTCAACAGTATGAACAGTCAATTTCGACAATCAATGCCTGGCGCATTAGTCATGAGTACCCCATGCAGACATTTAACGTCACGTTGCGTAGAAAGGCCCAGCAAATCAGCGAAAAAGCGATTGTGGCACGAAGACTAAAGCGCATGGTGACGATACTTGACAAGATCAGTAATCGCGAAGAGGACATGCGCCTCAGCCGTATGCAGGATATCGGTGGTGTGCGAGCAATTATGCAAAGCATTCGACAGGTTGAACATTTGGCTCACGCTTACCTACACAATAAACGTTTTCCACATATCCTCAAGTGTCATCATGATTACATCACGACACCAAAATCAAGTGGCTATCGCGGCATTCACCTAGTCTATCAGTTCAATAACTCCCAGGGCAGGCAGTCTGATTCTCGAGAATGGGACGGCCTTCTGATTGAGATTCAGCTACGTACTGAGCTGCAACATGCCTGGGCGACAAGTGTAGAAATTGCAGGTACCATGCGGCACGAAAACCTCAAATCAAGCCGCGGCAACCATGAGTGGCTCGCTTTTTTTGAGCTAATGTCCTCTGTCATTGCTCAGCTTGAAGATCAACCGGTACTTCCACAGCATAGTTCATGGGACACTCGTAGGTTGTATCGTGAAACGTACGCTGCGATCAATAGGCTCGATGCACATGATACAATGCGCGGCTGGATACGTGGCATGCGATGGATCAATGAACGAGAGACTTCCTATTATAGTATTTTGCGCCTAGATATTAAGGAGAAATCAGTATACGTCACGCCGTTCGCTCGTAATGAACTTGAAAAAGCCAACACATACTTAGAGCTTCTCGAGAAGGAAGCTGTCATCAACAACGGTCCGCAGCCAGTATTAGTCGCAGCAGGAGACCTAAAGAATCTCAAAAAAGCCTATCCAAACTATGCGCTTGACTCTCATCGTTTTCTCGAAATAGTAGCTATGGTTGTCGAAACAGTTCGCACTGCTGTATAATAAGACGTATTATGAGTAACATCGCCTTGCTCCGAAAAATGAAGAAACTTTTTGCAGACAACAAAAAGTTAACCTCTCAGTCATAGTATGTTTATGAGACCTATCGATCAATCTAAGCGTTAGGCCGTGTTTGGTGGTATAATAGGCCTATGACAAAGCCCGTAATCCTAACTGGCATCCGCGCCAATGAAGAGCTCACTATTGGCAACTATTTGGGTGCCATGGTGCCAATGGTACAGCTGCAGCGCCAATTTGCTGGCGAATATCAACTCAATATGTTTGTGCCTGATCTCCACAGTTTTACCACTCCCGTCAATCACGATGAACTACGCGGCAATATCATCAGAAATCTCAAATATTTTATGGCGGCCGGTCTCGATATTCATCAGCCAGATACCTATATTTATCGTCAAAGCTATATCTCGGCGCACAGTGAGCTGACCTGGATCTTAGATTGTTTTACCTACGTGGGCGAGATGCAGCGCATGAACGAATTCAAGGATAAATCTGCCAAAGNNCGGTATTGATGGCGGCTGATATATTACTGTACGGCGCTCGCCATGTGCCCGTCGGCAAGGATCAGTTTCAGCACCTCGAAATCACGCGTGACATTGCCATGCGCATGAACAATAAGTTTGATCAGGCGTTGTTTGTGGTGCCTGATTCGACCGAGGAGCAAATGAAATTTATCCACCGCGATACTGGGCTCAAAATCCGCAGCCTCACCAATCCACTCAAAAAGATGAGCAAAAGCTCCGACGATGACGACTCAAAAATCAACCTAGGCGACGACCCAGCACTTGCCCGCAAAAAAATCATGTCGGCGATGACCGATAGTGTCGGCATTATTCATTTCGACTGGGAAAACCAGCCCGGCATCACCAGTCTACTACAGATTCTTGCGATGCTCACCGACACGCCGCAGGAGCAAATTATTACTCAGTGGCAAGGCCGTACTAGATACGGCGAGCTCAAAACTGCCGTTGCCGACGCGGTCGAGCAATTCCTCACCGACTACCAGACAAAACTCGCGGCTATCGACGATGATGACCTATATGCTCGTCTCGAGGAATGCGAAGCTGCCATGCGCGAAGTAGCAAACGCTACGCTCCTGCGCGTCCAACAAGCCGTCGGACTGAGACGTTGAAATGAAAATCACCTCGAGCGACCTGCTGGCGATTTTGCGGCGCTTTGGTGAGGCGGGTGATGAGCACGTACCGCGGCATATTGACCAGATCAGACAATCGCACCCCAGCCCGATCAATCAGCTCGTACAATTTCGCTTCAATCATCATCACTATTTCGTACTGATCGACGATAGTGTCGAGGATCGTGCCAGCTATATCATGCAGCAAGTCCATACAGCCAAAAGTGACGCGGTAGGTGAAATTCTCACTAATCCTACAAGCGATCTCACCACCTATGGCTTGCCGTTTAAGGGCAAAGATGTCTATGTATTTCGTGTTATTTCTGACAAAAAGCGTCTTGATGTCTTGCTCGCCGAACGGTTTCCAGACAAATCGCGCAGTACGTGGCAGAAACTCATTAAACGCGGCGCGGTGCACATCGATGGCCAGCCCATCGTATTACCAAAACATGAAGTTACCGAAGCGATGCCCATCCAGATCACGCTTCCCGCCGATGTCGACCACTCTGATCGCGAGCTTCCAGTCATCTACTTGGACGACCACGTGATCGTGATCAACAAACCAGTCGGCATACTCACGCACGCCAAAGGTGCATT
The DNA here is from genome assembly GCA_002336735.1 of Candidatus Saccharibacteria bacterium UBA1949. Classification (GTDB taxonomy): domain Bacteria; phylum Patescibacteriota; class Saccharimonadia; order Saccharimonadales; family Saccharimonadaceae; genus Saccharimonas. The sequence continues at coordinate 7,233 of DDER01000003.1, forward strand.
GGCCGATGAATTCACCGTCGCTGATTTCGTCCGCCGATACACTACCGTCGGCCTCGATACCAATCGCCCAGGGATTGTCCATCGTCTCGATCGAGATACGAGCGGTGTTTTGATCGCCGCACGGACGCCCGAAGCTTTCGCGCTACTCAAATCACAATTCTCCGATCGCAAAGCCAAAAAAACCTATGTTGCCATACTCAATGGAATTCCCACCACACCACACGCTATTATCGAAGCACCGATCGGCCGAGATCCCCGCCAGCCTAGTACATTTCGTGTCGACCCAAAGGGCAAATCAGCTACAACTGAGTATCGCGTCGTTGCTCAGCACGATAAACATTGTTTGGTAATCCTCAAGCCACAGACAGGCCGCACGCATCAACTTCGTGTTCACATGGCATATATCAATTGTCCGATCTTTGGTGACCGCGTCTATGGAACAGCGAGTGACCGACTCTATCTTCACGCGCACACACTTGAGGTCACGCTCCCAGATAGTCAGCGTCATATATTTGAAGTGCCGATCCCTCAAGAGTTCGTAGGTATATTCCCAGAGGTAAATCGTGGTCAATTCGTCTGATCTTATTGTTAATCCACGCAATCGCTCTGCTCTTGATCAGCTGAGCAACACTCTCCCTCAGGCAGTATTACTACACGGCACAGCAGGGGTCGGGCTAGCGACAGTCGCTAGACACCTTGCCGGCAAAAGACTTGAGGCATTTATTGAGCCACTGAGCAACAAGGGTGATATCGATCACTCGAGTGGCACAATTACTATCGAGACAGTTCGCGATCTCTATACTTCGACCCGTTCGGTACATACTGGCAGAGTTATAATTATTGACGACGCCGAGCGTATGAGCCACGGGGCACAAAATGCTTTACTCAAATTATTAGAAGAACCCAATCTATCAACTCACTTTATCCTGACGTCACATTGCCCTCATCAGCTGCTCTCAACGATTCGGTCGCGCGTTCAGCCTCTTCGTATTGACATGATCACACCGACACAGACCGCAGCACTCCTCGACACTCTACAGCCCACTGATCTAACGCGACGTAAGCAGTATGAATTTTTGGCATCGGGGTTGCCGGCCGAATTGTACCGGCTCAACACAGATGCAGCCTATTTTGAACATAGAGTGAGTTTTTTGACTGCTGCTCGCGATTTTTTGACTGGTAGCCCGTACCAAAAAATATTAGTAATTCAGACATATTATTCAGATCGCGGGGCGGTGATTCAGCTCCTTGAGGCATGCATGCAACTGCTAACGCACAGTATTCGTACACAGCCAGAGCCGCGTCATATTACGTCACTCGATCTCATCAATAATATAGCCGAGCTTATTGGTGCCAATCATAACACACGCCTACAGCTCATGCGGTTTGTGGTACAATAATGAAGATATGATTGGACTTTTATTTTTGGCTATTTTTGCCGGTCTTGCTCTTTGGCGACAACAGCCAGAGCTTGTCACGCCAGACAATATTTCTCAGAAAGTCTCCTCCAAGCTAGATAAGCTTTGGGGTATTGCCCAGGAGTCATTACGTGAGCGCAAATACCTACGGGCGGAAAAAGCTCTTCTGACTATCCTACGGGTTGATGAGCGCAATGCCACCGCTTATAACCGTCTGGGTATTCTCTACGCTAAGCAACAAGCGTTTAATGACGCTATCGAGTGTTTTGAGATTGCTCAGAGTCTTGAGCCAAGTGCCAGTAGTCTTCACAATGTTGGCCTCATCTATTATGAGACTCGCCAATACGAAAAAGCGAGCTTAGCTTTTCGTCAGGCCCTTGACATGGAAGATTCGCTGGCAGCTCGTCATATCGCTTACGCTAAAGTTCAAGAGCAAATGGGTAATACGAAAGGTATGCTTGCTTCACTTGAGCGTGCCGTTGAACTAGAAGCAACCCCCCAGGCTATGAATATCCTCGCCGATGCCTACGAACGAAGCGGTATGGCAAGTGAGGCCGAAGTTGTCCGTGCCAAGGTCAAAAAAATGATCGCTACTCACCAACCCCAAAAACGCGTCCAGCAAGTCCGCCGTGTCATGTAGCTCTTGTGATTTGCTACTTCATAGGGTAGAATTGTATCTGTAGCTTAATAGTTTTATGCCGATTTAGCTCAGTTGGTTAGAGCAGCTGTTTTGTAAACAGCAGGTCCTGGGTTCGAGTCCCTGAATCGGCTCCAAGGCGCGTTCACAACTCTGTTGTGGACGAGCTGCGGAAAGAGCAGGCGGTCTTGAGCGATCTACTCGCTCACACCGCGCAACGAGAAAACCGCTTGCGGTTGTATTTTAACCTCGCCGGAGTCGTCTAGTGGCAATGAC
>DDER01000003.1:9570-18480 GCA_002336735.1 Candidatus Saccharibacteria bacterium UBA1949
TCGAGTCCTACCTCCGGTACCAAAGTAAATGCCTCGCCCTAGTGGCGAGGTATTTACTTTGTTGCTGCGAAGCAGTGCTCGAGCCGTAAGGTTCGGCGAAGCGCAGCGAAATTCCGGAAGAACTTGATCTTGCCAGAATAAGCAAGCGGAGGAGGCAAAGCCGATGTCTTGCCTATTAAGCAATAAAACTACCCAAAGTGACAAAGAATGATGCATAAAAGCCCCCTTGCAGCAGCATGGGATACTTTGCACGATCACGCAACAAACCTACATATATAACGATGAGCGACATTACGACCAAGCACCCAGCAACCATATAGCTATATGTTGACATCCACAAGGTAGCCGTCGTAGTGAGGATCGCAACAAGCGATAGAGCTGTAATTGTTCGATGTAGCCCGATATTTGGTGCGCGTTCGGGTATGCTTGCAGCGATAATTTGTGCGGTTGTTGCGACACTTATCGCAACAACCGAAAGGCCGGGCAGTTGCAGATGAGGCACAAGCCACGTCGCAAACCACATAACAATTGGGGGTAGGCACACGAGAAATAGCGCTATATAGTATCTTGTCGCTTGCGCAGTACTAGCAGCATGCTGACTAAACGTAGCATACGCGCTACCATTTGGCCGTTTTTTCTCATCAAATACACAAGCCCGACTACAAGAGCCGACAATGGCACAAAAAACAAGCCATGTATCATATCCGTATTGTAACATTCGTGACAATCTACCTCCATTTTGCTATACTTCTCTATGTTGCATAGCGCGTTTGCATACGCTGCAATAGCTCCTGCGTGAAACGTAAATAATAGGAGAGCGCACCATGCGCTAAACTTGATACGCTATGATCAGGTAGGTTATAGCAAATGCTAGATATGCCGCGATAGCTCAGTTGGTNNGGTCTCGGGTTCAAATCCCGATCGCGGCTCCACAATATATTTTTAGGAAATTATCGCCCGAATGGGTGATTTTTTCTTTAGTAATACAAGAATATCGTTGGGCAATAGGCTCGTTTGAGTTACATCGAACATGTGCCATGGGCGCACTATTGCTTTTGCGTGACATATAATACTGAATAAACTATGCCGTAGTTAGCATACACAGCCTACAGATAGCATTGCCGATACGAGACTTTAGCGAAATGCAAACAAAGTAACACCAAAAAGTAGCGCTACTAACCCCAACTCACAGAATATTTTCCAATATCGGTACCGTGCAGCTTCGTAACCTATGATGACAAGTAGCGCGACTGGCGCTACGAAAACGAGCATCGGTTCGAACAGCAGGCTAGAAAGTGCTGCAATAAATGAGATAATGCCGACGATTAGCATCCTTATGACCTTACGCGTAACATCTCGATCGCTTGCTGTTTTAGGCAACTCCGAATGCTGTTTTCGCCCTAATGAAACAGTTTTCCCACTGAATACATAATAGCCATTAGTTACTATTTCTACTACGCCAAGTAGTAAAAATATGTACTGCACAATTAGTTGCATAGCGCTCTTCCTTTCATAACCATCGTCGTACTTTTCGTGAGTAATGCGCGTAGGCTGCATCAAAAGCACGCTCCATTTGTTGCTCCTCTATGGGAATAATTAATCGGTCAATAATAACGAAGTAGGTGACTGGCACAAACAATGCCACCCATGAGCCAGACGCTAACGCACAACCAAACGCCACCAGAACATACGCCAGGTAGAGTGGATTACGAGAAAATCTATACACACCTCGTGTTACAAGTTGTGTCGGCTTGTCAATTGGGTTTATTGAGGTTCGGTGGTGTTTGAGGCTAGAAAATGCAAGCAATAGCAAGATGACTGCGGCGGAGAGAATTACCCAACCAATCATACGCATATACTGAGGAAACATAGTCGTTTGCGGCATAAGAGTCGATAGTCCGAACACCAAAATGATAGAAACTACGAGGCATATGTCGGGTACATAATTGTAGAATTTGGGCGAATTTTGCATGGATGAATCTTAACACATCACTGGTTAATACTGCAATTGCCAAGCCTACTTGTCAAATTGAAAGGACGAGCATTTTTGCTCCAGAATAGCTTCTAGCGAACGCGTAAAATCGCTCCAAAATTAATTATCCTATGTCAATCAACTAGTGGCATAGTAATTTTTGCACGATTTAACACTTCTAAGGGGTAGCCCTTTGGTTTATAGAGTATCTATCGAATGGCTCTGCTATACTGAGTTGTATGGTGTATCTGGAGCAAATAATCGAAGCGTTAGAGAAAAGCTGGGATACAACGACAGGATGGTACAATGACTTGCCAGTAGCCAATAGGGCTCGAGGGCAATGTGTTACTTCGTCACTGGTGATCTGGCACTTCTATGGCGGCGACATAGTACGAGTCCGAGTAACAGGTCAAGATATAGACGAAACTCACTATTATAATTTGCTCCCAAGCGGCACCATACTAGACACCACGCGCAGCCAGTACAAAGATACACGCATATCAATCAAAGACAGTCCCGTTGATCTATCGGGTTACCCATCGCTAGCGCTCAAGCGATTGGCCGATGAGGAGACCTTAAATAAATATACGTTGCTTCTATCAAAAGTTACGAGATATTTGGAGGAAAATTATGGCACAATTTAGTTTTGATATCGAAAGCACCTACGATAAAGCCGAGATGAATAATGTCGAGCAGATGGTCGTGAAGGAAATAGCTAGTCGCTATGATTTCAAGGGCACGCCGGCCGGCATTGAATGGCTCGCCGACAAAAAAGGGTTTAAGGTCATTGGTAGCAATGAGTGGCAGCTTGATACGATCGTCGACATGATCGGCCGCCAACTCGCCAAACGCGGCATGACCAGCAAGGTCCTCGACCTCACCGGCAAGGTGACCGAAGCCAACCTGCGCGCCTGGAAAGACGTGCCGTTTCGCGATGGGCTCAAGCAAGATGATGCGAAGACAATCACCAAGCTGCTCAAGGACAACCACCCAAAAGTCAAAGCCCAAATCCAGGGCGAGGCTGTGCGCGTGACCAGCGCCAGCAAAGACGAATTGCAAGCGGTCATGGCAGCGCTTAAAGCCACTGACTTCGAGTTCCCGCTAACATTTACCAACTACCGCTAAAACGCGCCAGAATCAAGCGTTAGTAACATTTAGCGCGATACCACCAGGTCGACTTCTATATTTAGATACGGCTAACACCTTGAAAAAGCGATCAATTGTTGCTATAGTGGGTAATTGAATTTGTAATACTACCGCTAAGAGGAACCTATGGCTAAGAAAACGAATACCAAGCGCAAAATTATCGCCCTTGTCAGCGAGCTGACAGGCCACCGCACGTATGTGACGCGCAAAAACACCATGAACACTCCAGACAAATTAGAGCTCAACAAGTACGACCCCCGAGCCCGCAAACACGCCAAATACGTCGAAACCAAAAAATCGCTTGGCCGCAACGAAGTCAAACCACGCAAGGGGTAGTAGCTCACGACGCCGTCGCCGACCCACCCCTGCTAAATTGTATGTGAAAAATACCTTTTTACACCTAAGGTCACGCAATAGCAGCAATTTGCCTATCAATCATCTCTGCTAACCAAGCTCCGCCCGTCAAGATAGACTCTAGCTGTTTTTCGGTGGGATGGTGGATATGCGCATAAACATACAGAACATTTTCATCGACTTCTAGACTCATATTTGGCAAATATTGCGGAAGTAATGCAGTTAATTCTGGTCGAAAAATTCGTTCGATTTCGACTAGCTGCCCTGGGCTGCCGAGCAGCGAATAGTGTTCGCTGAATACTGGGTGATGCGGGCCAAATACACCGAGTGCGAGACGTACTAACTGAGAATACTTTGCCAGGTAGACCTCCATGCGCGATCCATGACACAGCAATATGTGCGGAATATCTTTTGAAGTATGAAGATCAAATGACATAATCACCCAACGTGTATCTCGTTGTTTACTATTGAGTAAGCGTACGCTGTCTCGCCGCGTCACGATAACAGTGTCATACCCGCGAAATGTGCCGATACAATAGTTGCTATCAAGATGGGTAGGCGACAGCGTCACTCCACGAACAAGCTTGTGCTCATCATCCTTTTGATTGACGTATCCAAAATACACGAAGCCGATTTTTTCAGCAAAACTCATAATTACCCGTCGTGTCTGCTGTCGCCGCACAACTGACCCAGGCAGAGAACGCGTCATTATTTGTTTCATCCGTTCACGAGGACGCATATGGACTACTCCCCAATCTCACTGGCTAAATCGAGTAAAGTATTAGCGAGCTCTGCCTGAGACCAGACAAGCGGCATAACTGACACCGCATCTCCTGTCAGAGGGTCAATCTGCTCGCTGAGCATACCCGTCGGTAGCCCCACACCCACCACCCAATCGACAAGCTGTTTGGCTGTATCGCGTCGTCCTATCACATTGCAGTATTGCGCCAGCCAAAGTGATGTGATGAGCCACGTATTACTCGGCGCCGAAGCATCAGTCCGATGATAATTATCATCAATATAGCGAGGCAAACCTAAATGCACTGACTGATCAAAGGTTCTCAGTAGCGTACTCATCGAGTTCGCCATCTCATCGCTATTCGTATCAAACAGTCCATACATAAACACCCCAAATACACTAGAACTATCGATAGTATCATCATACGATATATCGCCACTTGGAGCGGCCAACAGGCCCTTATAGAAGCATTGCTTCGCATTGCTGTATAGGTATTGCTTGGCGGCACTTTGAATATCGTCGGCTGCCGTTCGCCACTTTACGGCACTTTGATTATCGCCAGCTACTTCAGCGAGACTCGCCGCCGCAACAAGTGCTGCATAAACTAGCGAGGTGGAGTAAGTTGTGGTAAGAAATTTTTCTTCCCATAAATCATAACTTGCTTTGGGTAGGCCAGTTTTCTTGTCAATATACTCCGCCATAAAATTAGCCATTGGGACAATCATCGACTGATAAAATTCCTGGAGAAGCGCTGGTGAAGCATTCATTTCATAATATTGAACAAACATAAATACCACCAAAGCCGTCTCGTCCTCCTGAATAGGCGGTGCAATAATACCCTCTGCATGAAGGTATGGATGCCAGCTACTCCCAAGCGCGCCATCGGCACGGTACTTATGCATGAGATATCCGCCCGCATTAAGTGCACGGCGACAGAATTCGAAAAAAGCATGGGGCTCATCGGTGTATCCAATCCGAATAAGCGGCCATAGGGCATACGCACCATCGCGCGGCCAACAGTATGCGTAACTATCGCGAGCGTAGTTGAGCAGAGCTGTATCGGTACTCGCGATAACCGCTCCCCGCCTATCGATATGGGCCTTGATGAGCATGATGTTACGCACAAATAACGTTCGGTAGTCTGGCGAGAGGTGACTAGCGGCACGTCGTGCGGGTCTCAGCCAACGCTCCCACCATGCTGCCGTTTGCAGAAGACGCTTAGTGGCACCATCTCGCAGGGCAAATTTATGAACACGCAGCGCTTCACGAGTCGATGTCCCGGCGGCCACCCAATACTCGGCACGAACAGAACTATGCGCTTGTATAGGAAGAATCATCCTAACAGTGGAATCTACCTGACCGTGATCAACACTACTACCCGATAACTCGCCGTCCTCAGCATCTCGAAATGTTCCTTCACGGCCCTCGAGTCCAAAAATTCCGATACTATGCTGATCAAAACATCTATCCGCCGCTCTTAGTGATACCACAAAAGCCCTTCGACCTCGATAATGCAAAAGAACAGATTGATCTGGCAAAAACTGACCCGTATCAGTGTTATTACGTGCGTCTCCAATTGTAAACGCTTGATGCATAAATAACCGTATTTCACGATCAGTATCGCGCAGATTGATCACATGGATACTACGCATAAACAGGTTGATATCAGTATCAACGGCATCATCAAATTCTATGCGCACCCCTAGCTCTGCTTGTGTCGCGATAGTATGAGAGATCAATCCCTCATGTGGGTAGCTGTGCGTGATACACCAGGTGGTATTATTGAGCCAGCTCATGACTCCATCAATCCACACACCAATATGATGACTTATCGATGCTCCGCCAGCGTGATTCTCGTATCCAACATAGGGAAAATACATGTCGTGCACAAAACCATACTCATCGAGTCCGACATGTAGCTCACCGTTACTAAGCACCACCGGCCGGGACATCACCTATCTCCGTGATGATAGTGTGCCATTAGGCGATATCGTAAATCACGCAGCGCATTTATGTAGTACAAAAACGCATCATACGGTGATTCGTACGGACTAAAATACGCATGGACATCGCCGTCATTAAAATATTTTGTGCACATATAGTAAGCATGATCAGATGTCTGTAGTCGTCGCCAGTCAGCGATGAGCGCGACATCACCACTGCGCATGATATCGTCCTCTAGAGCATACAAATGACGCATCGCTTCATGCTGCATACTATTGCCAAGCCATGCAGTCAAATCTCGCGCCGTATCGGCCCATGTGACTGTATTTGGCATACTGATTTGACCAACTGGCTTGTGCGCAGCGATGGCATCGCTGACAGTATAAAACGTATTGCCCGTTTCGCCTAGCCATTTATCAACAAATGCCTCAAAGAAATCAAAAATTCCCGTATCGGCCCACTGATGCTCGCCAAAAGTCTCATAGTCCATGAATAGATTGATCAAGTTACCCTCCTGCGAGGCAACCCGTAACCACTCATTGTACTTTTCAGCCGAGAGCGGCCACTGCTCCCAGTCACGATTACCAAATCGAAATGCGAGATCGTCGCTGAGACGATAATTCTTCATGAGCAAGGCTATCTTGTCACAGCCCTCTGGTTGATAGACGTAGTTAGGGCTGCGCCACTCGAGGATAGGGTCCCAACCCTCTGACAAAATTCCTTCAAACCCATAGCCTTCCGCCCACACAGCCAGCTGATCGTTGTAGGCAAGCTCGGTATTGCGAAAAACGCGACTCTCAACACCAAAAAGTTGGCGGATCTTCTCCCGATGCATCTTCACCTGTCGCTCAAATTCATCACGACTATAGAAAAAGGCAAGAGAGTGATAGTATGTCTCGGCGACAATCTCAACCCGACCTGTCGCCACGATACGCCGAAAACTTTCCAGTACGTCAGGCGTCCACTGCTCAGCCTGCTCGATGAATGTACCAGTGATACTTAGTGACAGCTTAAAGTCAGGATGCCTTTCGAGTAGTCGCTCAAGCAGTTCATTCATCGGACGATAGGACTTGTCGGCAACTTTACGAAGAATCAATTCGTTGTTTTGTCCCTTCTCATGGCTCGTTTCGGCAAAATAATCATGTCGTTCAGCTGTATCAAACACGCTGTACTGCCTCACGCGCCACGGCTGATGGACATGAAGATAGAGGGTGATAGCACGCTGGCTCATAATATTGCCCCTGGCTTGAGTCGCTGATAGATGGCGATGCATTTTTGGGCGACATCAGACCACTGGAGTCGTGCGTATTCGTTCTTAATATTAGCCTTGAGCGTCGCTGCAAGTGCAGGCGAGGTCGCAATGGCTACGAGCTGATCCGCCAACCGATCAGTATCCCAAAAATCATATCGTAGTATATGACTGAGCACTTCACCAACCCCAGATTGCCGGCTAATGATCAGCGCTGAATCATGATGTGCCGCCTCAAGCGCCGTCAGCCCAAACGGCTCAGATACCGAGCTCATCACAAAAACATCCGCTACATTGTAGGCATCACGCCACTGCTTGCCGCGCACAAACCCAGTGAAGAACACTTTGTCCGATATGCCAAGCTCAGCCGCCAGCGCCACCAGTTCATCGCGCTGCTCGCCATCTCCGGCAAAAAGAAAAAATAGTCGATCGTATTTTTCGCACGCTCTTGCAGCGCCTCTCATAAGATGAGTCAGTCCCTTTTGGACCGTAAACCGTGTTACGGTCGAAACAACCATATATCCCTCGCGTTTCATTGCTTCGAGATACCGATACGTACGCATGTCATATTCGTAATTACCAAGGTCATTGATGTCAATTGCGTTGTGTACTACTTCAATTTTATCGGCAGGAATCCCATACTTGTAGATGATGATGTTCTTGGTGATTGCACTAACAGCAAGGATACGATCTGCCATCATCAGTCCTTGGTATTCGATCTCATGCACAATAGGATTGCCAGCCTTGTCGCCACTGCGATCAAACTCTGTGGCGTGCACATGCACAATCAAGGGCGCGCCTGTCAGCTCCTTGGCCTTCATGCCAGCCTCCATCGTCAACCAATCATGAGCATGAATCGCATCGGGCCGCACTGTCGCTTTTTTTACCATACGCTCAACGTATTTAACATACCGTTTCTGCACACCACGCATATCGTGCAGCGCCTCTGCATCGGCCTTCTCTAATTCATGTTCAGTCAGATACTGACTATCGTAGGCGCCCATGAGGCCATAGCGGTGCAGGGGGTCCAGCTGGGTGGCGGCGTGAATCTTCATATACTCTGTACCAGGGTGCTCGGCATCATACGGCAGCACAAAATCAATTGTTGCTCCAGCATACGCCAGCGCTTTGGACATATGATAACAAGCGACACCAAGTCCACCGCTATTGTGCGGAGGTAATTCCCACCCTAGCATCAGTATGTTCATGGTGTATTGTGAACATCAGTTATCATGATGTCCGCACGCTCCTTGTCCGTGAATTACAATGATTTCCTACGTAGTTTTTTGGTTACGCTTTCGTTTACTCATTATACGCCTATGCTTATATCTTTTGCAACGGTGAAACGTGTAAAAAATATTACATAATTGACGCCGTCCTGGATGGGCAAACAAATATCGTCTCATCCATTCGTGATATTTCACAAAAATGCATCAAATAATTGATGTCAGGGATAGCTCTTTGGATTGGTTTATCATAAGTTATCGGAGATGAAGCCGGTCGCAT
>DDER01000036.1 GCA_002336735.1 Candidatus Saccharibacteria bacterium UBA1949
GTTGCAGTTGGGGGTTGCGGGTGGGATAGAACTATTATTTACATTGTAGCACACAAACCACAATTTGTCAATACACAAATGCTACCCCTCTAATATACAAATAAACACTTCACCTGCAGTATTTATTTGTTATTTTTATATAATTTATTACGTGCCGAAAGTAAGATATGTGATTGGTAGTGTGGGTTGTAATTCCAGCGAATAGTATACATATTGTATACTAGTAATCATAAGCTGTAATTCATGCGAAGGAATAGAGTTGAATAACAAAACTAACAAGAAAGTTTATATAGCGATCGTAGTCCTACTTATACTTAATATTGGACAGGCAGTCTATTTTTATCAAGTCACACGTGGTCATGAGCAGTCCATCAATAACCTTACTACAAGTTGGCTAGAAAATCGCACCGAGATAGAGAAGCTAAAATTGAAGGTGAATGGTGGAGAGTAAACTTGGCTAACAGACCAAATGACGTATTAAAAAAACGCGATTGGGTCGTGTTGCTGGTATTAATTCTTCTTGTTGCGAGCACTCTATCGCAGTGGTGGTATATCGTCGGCAGGATGAACTCGCTTGAGGGTATGATCATGCAGTTGTCGGAAACACAGATGAGAAATTGGAAAGAATTTCAGGACTTCAAATACGAGCACGCGCAAAATAAGTAGACATACTTTGACACAAAATACCACCCCGCAGATGGGGTGGTATTTTGCATAGATAATCCAGGATCGAAGTGAAGTGAAATTACGCGAGTTCGACGGTAGCGCCAGCCTCTTCGAGGGCTTTTTTGGCTGCTTCGGCGTCGTCTTTTGAGGTTTTCTCTTTAATTGGGCTTGGTGCGTTGTCGACGAGTGCTTTGGCTTCGCCGAGACCGAGACCGGTGATTTCTTTGACGGCTTTGATGACAGCCACTTTTTGGGCGCCAGCGTCTTTGAGGGTGACGGTAAATTCAGTCTTTTCGTCTTCGCCTGCACCAGCGTCAGCGACGGCTGGGCCTGCGACGGCGACAGCTGCAGCAGCTGGTTCGATACCGTATTCGTCCTTGAGAAGGTTTTTAAGTTCGTTGACTTCGAGAACCGTCAGTTTGGTGAGTTCTTCAGCTAATTTCTTGATATCAGCCATATTGTTTCCTTTCTTAGAATCGGGCTTTGCTGGGCCGAACATCTCGGGCGCCTCAGTCCGCTTTTGTGTCAGTAGTACTAGGTGCACAACTGAGCACGAAATGCTCCTAAATCGCTCCGACCTGTCCTGGCCGATCAAACCCCTCTACTGTGGTGGTTGGTTAATTTGTGATTGTGACTTGCTACTTGTAACTTTCTTGCTACCTGTTACATGTCACTTGTTACTTGATCTGTGATTGCTAAATTACGCCGTCGCGTGGTCGCGAATACCGTCGAGGAGGCCATGTAAGTTGCCAGACAGGCCATTTGTGACATCGTGAACTGGCGAAAGCAGTTGCGCGATAGTCTCGGCGATGAGCTGGTTCTTGCTTGGCAATCCGGCTAGGCTGGCGACGTCTGCCTGTGAAAGCAGTGCGCCCTCGCCTGAAAACGCACCTATCAGCACAAGGCTGGGGTGAGTCTTGGCAAATGCGTCGAGTACTTGCGCCGGTGCTACTTCATCTTCGCTACTAGTAGCGTAGAGTAGCTGGCCGGTCAAGGCACTCGTATCGACGTCCTTGAGGTTGTCGATGCTGCTCATGGCGACACGAACCAGGCGGTTTTTGACGACTTTGATCGCCACGCCCGCTTCGCGAGCACTAGCGCGTAATTCCTGAACATCAGCGACGCTCAGCCCCTGATACTGTGCAAATACAGTCATGCGGGAGCTCGCGAGCGACTCGTTCATATTAGCAACCAAAGTTTGTTTCTTGTCACGACTAATTGCCATGATACAATTTCCTCCAAAGTTTGGTTATTTTTACAATGTTGACCACACCTCAAAACCCCTCCCTCGGGTCCTGCCGGTCGGTCCGCCCCTACCGTCTCGCTCGTCCTACGGGACTCGACTCGAGGTGGGCGCTGCCCCGCCTCCCGTCACCCGCGGTGAGGGCTGTTGGAGCAAAGGCATATTTTTTCGATCCGGATTATTAACGAGCTGAACATATGCGCCTATCTGATAGTTTTTCGACAAAGAAAAAGTCTTTGATTCTCGCACTATCAAAGACTTGGGCTAGATATAAACTGTTTGTTACATCCTCGGTCACGGATTAAGCTAGATTGTAGCGGTGACTGTCTTTGGCAATGTCCACGAGTCAGTATAACAAAATCATAGTAAAACTGTCAACATCACCGGGCTAGAATACGCCAGCAATGGGTTGTAGTGAAAGGCAGAATATGAGATAATGAAGTGAAATGACGAGTTCTCTTGAGCGCGCGCCACATCAGCCTGGCGATATTCCCGTGCCGACCGGTGTTTGGAGCCGGTCGTGCGATCTTCCTGATGGGATGATATCGCCGAGCCTGCCAGAGCAACTATCCCCCTATTCGCCTACTCCTATGGACAACACAGATGGGCGATTTCGGGAGGATTATCGACAATATAGTGATTTCCTGAGGGAATTGATCGACCGTGGCGCGCCGCTGGATGTGCCACAAGCGATCATTGATATGGCCAATTCAGATTTTGATGCAGGGCTGACACATCGGAGCGATCGTAATACTCGTAGCTTGCAGGATTGGATGGCCAGAACAAATGGCGAGGACATCGAGTCGGTGGACGGATGGCGGAGCTTGACTGAACGGTTGCTTGATGGAGACGCCTCGCCCGAAGATGTGCTGGTATTTATGCAATCAACCAGTCTCAATTCTGCGGAAGTGGCGCGCCTCGTGACGCCGTGGGGTATGCGCCTCGAGCATCTCCCTGATCTCTACCGGGCTACCATACACGCGATTGTCGCGTGTCATGGGGTTGTATCGGACGCCCATGAGCGGTCAATGCCGAGGACGGATATCAGGCCATATTTTGTGCGTGATATTCGCGATGCTATTGGACGAGTGAGCACAGAGCAAATGTTATTGCAGACGCGCGTCCAGCACGGCATAGATGGATGGCATAGAGAGACCGCGAGTGACAGGTTGATTGGACTATGGGTGGTAACTAAGCGGCCATTTGGCGCAGTGAAAGCTCGCGACGGTGGTGCGATTGATATCACCGAACGCCGCGTCTCAATATTTCATATTGATCGAAACGCCGATGAAATGCCTGATAGTATTTTGCCGCTTATTGAACGCTATCGATCATATGACGAACCATACGAAGAAGGATTGGCGCTACTGCATGACTATGTGGTCGATCGCCTCGACACGCCGCGCAATATGCCGATGTCTGTGACGGTATATGCCCATAGACGTCTGGTGGGCAACTCATAGATCTAGTATAATTACTATAGACATTATTTAGCAGGAGAGGCCGAATATGGGAAGAGCAACATTTGAAGATTTTTCTTTTTATGAAAAACGAGAGCCTGACTATGAGTACCATAATCTATTACGGCGCCTGCGCGAAACTGGAAGAGTGGCCGTGTCAGGTATGGATGCTCGATCGTATGAAATATTGGGACATCAGATGGAATTCAATCTGGCGAATGGGTTCCCTATTATCACAGAGCGTGATCTGACCAGGGGAACTTCACCAGATATCATCGCAAATTATGAGTCCAATCCCGAGCTACGCCCCCTAACTGGTCCCGCCAAGCAAGGCCTCGCCGAAATAATCGGTTTTATCAATGGCGCACGCACACAGGAGCAGCTAGAGATGTATGGATGTAAATTCTGGTCGCCATGGACGATGAACGAGCAAAAAACCACCAAGCGTGGACTCGAGCTGGGGGATATTGGTCCTGGATCATATGGTGCGGCCTTTCATGATTTTCCAACTGCCGAAGGAGAGCCTTTTAATCAATACGCGGCATTGGTAGATCAGATCAAAGACCGCCCGGAGCTTCGCACACATATCATCACTCCTTTTATACCGCAGTATATATCACGTGCACCTGGTCGCGATCAAAAAGTACTCGTGGTACCATGCCACGGCATGCAGCATTATCATGTCGACCTAAATGAGGGTACCATCTCCCTGACTCATTGGCAGCGTAGTTGCGATGTGCCGATCGGACTGCCGTTTAATATGATCCATTATGGTGCTTTACTGATGATGATTGGACAAGTCACAGGCTACAGACCTGATCGCCTAATCTATCAAATATCAAACGGGCATTTCTATGAGCCACAACTCGAGAAAGTTGATGAGTTGCTCAAGCGCGAACCATATCCATTCCCTCGCTTGGTCATGGATCCAAATATTAAGAAACTTGAAGATTTCAGGGTAGATCATTTTCAGATTGCTGATTACATGGCTCATCCGCCAATTGCAATGGGGGGCGCTGTCGTCTGATGCCAGCAATGATAGTAGCTTACGATCGCCAGCGTGGTATTGGCAAGGGCAAAGAACAGCTATGGCGTCCGTACGAGATGGCGAGTGACAAAGAACGATTTCGTATGATTAGCCGCGAGATGGGAACGATCATCGTCGGCTCAAATAGTCTGATCGATGAGCAAATCGACCTCATACAACGGCCATTTCCCAAAGTCGATCAAGTCATTATGCTCTCGCGACGCGACAAAAGCGAGTTTACGATCCCTGATATCGACATCGCGCATTCTATGGAGGAGGCACTCGAGATGGCTCGCCATGACCCATTGATCATCGGTGGCGCACAGGTGTATCGAGCCGGGCTCCCCTACGCCGATCGCATCTATGCAACTGAGATCGATGCAGATTTGCCCCACGACGAAGCGACGAGGTTTCCAGAGCTGCTGCCAGATCAATGGCGCGAGACCGAGCGCACGTTTGTACCTGCTGGCAAATTAAATGATGATACAGAATCGAAAAAACAAAATATTTATCCATCTTACGAGGTGACGTATGAGCGAATTGCGAGGAGTTAATCTGCGCAATGCCCGTTTGGCTGAACAGCAACGGGTTATGGAAAATATCTTAGCTGATGGCGTGTGCCCGTTTTGTATAGAATCACTGAAAAAATACCACAAAAAGCCAATTATCAAGACCGGTGATCACTGGTTGCTCACTGAAAATCAGTGGCCTTACAAACACACGACGTTTCATTATTTGGCCATCACGACCGATCACAGCCGGACGCTTGCCGATCTTCGTCCCGGCGCGTTCGAAGAACTGGGCGAGATGGCAAAATATGTCATGAGTCTCCATGATACTACGTATGGAGGTATCGCGATGCGATTTGGAGCGACGCCGGAGGAGGCTGAATTGACCGGCTCATCGGTCAATCATCTCCATGCGCATATATTGCAGGCTACTGCTGACTTGCCCGACGGTGAGAAGCTTCGTGTCAAATTCAGCAAGTAGATTATTTTTTGGGGTATGGTTTGAGACTTCGAGGATCTTCGGCAGGAACATCGACGCCATCTATTTTGATAATTTCGACGCCTGCATCATGTAATATACGTTGACCATCGAGCATAGCGTATCCTTCGACGTAGCTGACCGACGCAAACTCTGCTGCGGCAATTAATTTAGCGCAGTTTGGGCAAGGAAATGTCGAAACGACTAGGTCGCGACCACGCGTCGAGATGCCCTCTCGTGCGAGCTGACTGATAAGTTTGCTTTCGGCATGTATAAATAGGCTGACTTCGATATTCTGACCGCGTGTGGCTGTGATGCGCGGGTCTCCTTCTACGCTCGTGATATGCTCGTGTGGAACACCTGTGTTGTGAGTAGAGTGTATCTCCCCGTCAATCATCATTCCTGCACCGACATGCCGCCACCAGTCGCTACTCATGTGAGCTGAATCATACACTGCGCCGATCAGGGCTTTTAAATCAGCTCGGTCAGCAATATCGATAGTGCGATCGGGCACGATATCGGTGTTTACGTCAGTATTGCTGCGATCCCATCGCAAAAATACAGGTGCTAACTCCACGTGCGCTTGTGGCGGGTATTCGGACAGGAGGCGACGCGACATTTCATCGTCGGGTAATACTAGTTGCTGATTATCATTTGCAAGTTCGCGGCATAATTCGGTGAGACTCAGCTCGGATGCATGGTATCCGAGACCTTTGAGCGCTGCGACCGCACGCTCGCTTCCTAGCAGGCGAATATCTTTGCGTGTATCAGGAAATTGATCGGTGATCGTGTCGTCAAATACCCCGATGGAAGCTGCATCGGGGTGATTATCAAAAAACCTCACATATCCGTCATGAATAACGGGCACATGAGCAAAAATCTTTTTACTCACCCGAATCTCCTATTGCATTTGTAACATACTCACGAATGATTTGTGGGTCAGCGCCTTGGTCGATGAGGTCCAGAATGCCTTGTCCCATTCGTCGTTTCGCTTCCCTGCCCGCACCGTCCGCTGCATCTATTTCAAACTTGCGGATACGGGCGCTAGTAGAGGTGGTTGCTTGCGGTTCGAGTACAACTACTCTGCCGCAATATTTAGCCTCCAGCTCTTCGATTTCTTCGACGCTGTATGTCTCTGCAGTAACAATGAGTGTATCGGGGTGAACGCGGCGAATTAATTCCCAGCGTTTCTCACGGGCGTCTTTGAGAAAGACCAGGCTCACACCTCTTAGGTGCGCAAGTATTTCTAGTCTTTCATCTTCTCCAACGACAGGGCGCCCAGGTCCTTTACGAGAGCGAATTTTTTCATCTGAATCAACACCAACAACCAAAAAATCAGCCAGATTAGCTGCTGCTGCGAGATATCGTGCATGGCCGATATGTACCATGTCGAACGAGCCTGAGGTCAGCGCAATCGTACCTCCGAGGGAGCGGATGGCTTTGACTCGCTGTTCCAACACTGCCAGATCAGTGACAAGTCGTTCTTGAAAGCTTGGTCGATCTGTAAAAAGCCCTTCGCGAGATTTATTACCCGCAGGTTTTGAAGCGACCGTGAATCCTACCGATCGTTCCCAGATGCCAAGTGCATATCGCAGAGTGTCTGTCGTGTGCTCACTCAGGTTGAGTCGAGGGGCATCGTCGATCTGACTCATGATGGCAGTAATTCTTTCGGCTGAGCTGACGAGGACTTTTTTGACTGCAGGATATCGTTCGGCTTGGCTAAGTAGAGGGATAATCTGGTTTGCGGCTACGTCAGCCGACAATCCGGCAAGCCGCATCGACAGGCTATCGTCGTGACCCACTATCTCGATAGATTGATCATAGGCAATTCCGGCGATACGCATATAGCTCAAGCGCTTGATACTATCGAATACATCACCTAATCGAGTATCCTTGTCGTACAAAGTCGAGGCGACGAGGAATCGTTCTTTAGTCTCTCCGTCCGGTACGAGTGCATCGTATACCTCAAAAAACTTCTCGCGCCGACGCTGGATGTCGCGCTGAGTCAGGTCCTCATAATAAATATCGTTGCCGTCTCGAGTATTCGGATCAAAGCTCTTGCCCCACGACTGCATAGCGACGGCTTTGTATAAAATATCTTCCTCGTCTGTTGTCAGTCCGAATCGCCGTGGATCTTGATCGATGCAATATTTAGCCAATCCCAGCATCAAACGAGGCTGTTCATTGCTATCGACATCTGCACCGAGGAGTTTTCTCCATTCGGCGTCGCTAACTTCGCCTTTGTACTTTGTCCATCTCGGCCGCCGGCTCAAATACTCTTGATATAGGCTTGCATCGGCACGATGGTATAGCTCAAGTGGACTCACATTTCCCTCTTTAGTCATATTACTAAGTGTAGACGGTTGCAACAGTTGATACAAGCACAACCAAAATACCTCGCCGGTATGTGCGAGGTATTTCTGAGTAGCTACGAAGCTAAGCTTGGTTTTCGACTTTGATGCCAGGGCCCATGGTAGTGGTGATGGCGGTCGATTTGACAAATATGCTCTTGAGACTCGATGGTTTCTGGCTAGAGAGGCTCGCGAAAAACGCGCGGGCGTTGTCTTCGAGCTTGCTAGAGCCGAAGCTCACCTTGCCGATGCTCAGGTGGATGGTAGCTTGTTTGTCGAGGCGGTACTCGACTTTGCCAGCTTTTGCTTCGCTGACTGCTTTGGCAACATCGGCAGCGACCGTGCCGCTCTTGGGGTTTGGCATGAGGCCTTTGGGGCCGAGCAGCCGGGCGTATTTGCCCAGGCGAGCCATGTAGGCTGGGGTGGCGATGAGCACGTCGAAATCGATTGTCTCTTTGTCGAGCTGCTTCATGAATGTTTCGTCGCCCACGATGTCGGCACCAGCTTTTTTGGCGGCAGCGTGCTCTGACTCAGGAGCAAACACAGCCAGACGGATAGCCTTGCCTGAGCCGTGCGGCAGTACGAGAGTCGCGCGGATGTTCTGGTCGGCTTGGCGCGGGTCGACACCGAGACGAACGTGGACTTCGACGCTGGCGTCAA
>DDER01000039.1 GCA_002336735.1 Candidatus Saccharibacteria bacterium UBA1949
AAGCATTTGCCCTCAACCTCATGGAGGACGAAATTGGTGCCGTGATTCTTGGCGATGACAGTCAAGTTGCTGCTGGCCAAACTGTTCGTCTCAAGGGCGAAGTATTACGGGTGCCAGTCGGTCGCGAGCTACTGGGTCGTATCGTTAACCCGCTTGGCCAGCCGCTCGATGGTGGCCCTGCAATTACGACCACGCAGACTGGTCTCGTCGAACGTGCTGCGATCGGCGTGATGGGCCGCAAGTCTGTCCATGAACCACTCATGACGGGTATTGTCGCGATCGATGCGATGTTTCCAATCGGCCGCGGCCAGCGCGAGCTGANNGCGAGCTGATCATTGGCGACCGCCAAACTGGCAAAACCGCCATCGCTATTGACACCATGATCAACCAAGCACGCCAAAAAACTGGAGTGATCAATGTCTATGTGGCGATCGGTCAGAAGCTATCAAAAGTTGCGCGTCTCGTCGAACGTCTTCGCACTGAAGGCGTCATGGATCAAACCATCGTCGTGGCGACAAGCCCAAGCGATCCTGCGTCCCTCCTCTATCTTGCTCCCTATGCGGGCACGGCGATGGGCGAATATTTCCGCGACAATGGCGAGCATGCGCTAATGATCTACGATGATCTCACTAAGCATGCTGTTGCATACCGTCAGATGTCGTTGCTCCTGCGCCGCCCGCCAGGACGCGAGGCTTTTCCTGGTGATGTTTTCTATCTCCATTCGCGCTTACTCGAGCGATCGGCCAAACTATCTGACGATTTGGGTGCTGGCAGTTTGACGGCGCTCCCAATCATCGAGACGCAAGCTGGTGACATCTCGGCATATATTCCGACCAATGTCATCTCGATCACCGATGGTCAAATATTTATGGAAACAGACCTCTTCTACCAAGGTATTCGTCCTGCGATCTCGGCGGGTCTTTCGGTCTCGCGCGTTGGTGGTGATGCTCAGACAAAAACCATCAAATCAGTTAGTGGCAACCTAAAACTTGGCCTCAGTCAGTTCCGTGAGCTTGCGAGCTTTGCCCAGTTTGGTAGCGATCTCGATGACGCGACTAAATCCCAGATCGAACGCGGCCAACGCCTGACCGAACTACTGAAACAGCCTCAATATCAGCCGATGAGTATCTGGGAGCAAGCCGTCAGTATCTTTGCGGTCAATGAGGGGTTGTTTGATAATGTACCTCGCGAGAAGATCAAACACGCTCAGGAAGCGCTGCTCACCAAGCTCTGGACCGATCACAAAAAAGACATGCAGACCCTTTCTAAGGGCGCCGACAAACTCGAAGCCGACAGTGAAGTTGGCAAAGCCATCGCCAAAATCGCAAAATCCGTTGCGAAAGGATTTGAGGGGTAATGGCCTCCACCCAGCAACTCAAATCCCGTATCCGCTCGGTCAAAAACACCAAGCAAATTACGAGGGCTATGCAGATGGTTGCGGCCAGCAAAATGCGTCGTACGCAGGATGCCACCAAAGCGTCGGCACCCTACACGGCGGCGGCCAATGAACTGCTGGCATATCTGGCTAGTCAGGGATCGACCAATGATCATCCCCTATTTGCCGCCCGCCCCATCAGAACACGACTGCTGATCGTTATTGCGAGCGACAAAGGACTTGCTGGTGCGTACAATGCCAACGTCATGAAAGCCTACCTGCGCGCCCTTCGCGAAGATGATGCGGCCGGTATCGCCAATGAGACAATCGCTGTTGGCCGCAAAGCCTCGCAATTTGTCTCTCGCCTCAAAGATACAGTAGTGATTGGTACGTACGAGAACCTGCCGGATCACCCACGGGGCACGGAATTTTATGCGATTCTCAATACAGCTCGCGAATCATTTGTGCAGGGCCGAGTCGATGCGGTCGATGTCATTTACACCGAATTTATGAGTAGTATTCGTCAGGAAGTGACCATACAGCGTGTGCTACCGGCTGGATTTACGACGACCGAAGTCAGCGAATTTGTGCGTGATGCTCGCTATGAGCCAGATGTCAGCACAATTCTCGATGGGATCGCACTTCGTCTGGTTGGGGCCCAGATTTTTCAAGCACTCCTCGATGCTCGCGCCAGTGAACACAGTATGCGCATGATGGCCATGAAAAACGCCACCGATAATGCCACTGAACTCGCCGACGATCTGACGCTCGCCATGAATAAAGCCCGCCAAGCGGCCATCACCCAAGAATTGGCCGAAATCAGCGCCGGCGCGGAGGCGATGAAATGAGAGCCGAGCAACGAGAACTAATTGGCGCGCGCGAGTATTGATTGATGCTAAATATACTGAACAAGGAGGAAGCGATGACTAAAAATACAGGAAAAATTATCCAAATCGTTGGTGTGGTGGTCGACGTTGAATTCGAGGGCAAGAGTTTGCCGGCGATTTATGATGCATTGGCGGTCGAGCACGACGGTCAAACAATCACGTTTGAGGTTGCTCAGCACCTCGATGAGCACACCGTGCGCGCGGTGAGTATGCAGAGCACCGATGGGCTGAAGCGCGGTGACGCGGTGTCGGCCACCGGAGCGCCGATCCGCGTGCCAGTTGGCGAGAAGACACAGGGTCGTATGTTTAATGTCACGGGTGATCCGATCGATGGTAAGCCCACGCCGCAGAGTGATCGGCTGCCGATTCACCGTCAGCCCCCTGCTCTTTCTGAGCAGGCCAATACGACCGAAATTCTCGAAACGGGGATCAAAGTCATCGACCTGATCGCACCGATTGCCAAGGGCGGCAAGGTCGGACTGTTTGGTGGTGCTGGCGTCGGCAAAACAGTCTTGATCCAGGAGTTGATCAACAACATCGCCAAATTCCACTCAGGCAACTCAGTGTTTGCTGGCGTCGGCGAGCGTACTCGCGAAGGCAACGACCTGTATCACGAGATGAAAGATGCTGGTGTGCTTGACAAGACATCGATGGTATTCGGCCAGATGAACGAGCCGCCTGGGGCGCGTCTGCGCGTGGCGCTCAGTGGCCTCACAATGGCCGAGAGTTTCCGTGATCAAGGCAAAGACGTGCTACTCTTTGTCGACAATATCTTCCGCTTCACCCAGGCTGGTTCTGAAGTCTCCGCCCTACTCGGTCGCCTGCCCAGCGCCGTCGGCTACCAGCCAAACCTGCAACAAGAAATGGGGCAGCTCCAGGAGCGCATCACCAGTACCAAAAAAGGCTCGATTACCTCTGTCCAGGCAGTATACGTGCCGGCGGACGACTTGACCGATCCAGCGCCAGCGACGACATTTGCTCACCTCGACAGCACCATCGTGCTCAATCGCGCGCTCACGGAGATCGGTATCTATCCGGCGGTCGATCCGCTCGACTCTAACTCAACGATTCTCGACCCCGAGATTGTCGGGCAGGAGCACTATGACACTGCCCGCGAAGCACAACGCATCTTGCAGCAATACAAAGAGCTCCAGGACATCATCGCTATCCTCGGTATGGAAGAGCTGTCTGATGATCAGAAACAGATTGTCGGCCGCGCCCGTCGTTTGCAGCGTTTTCTAGCGCAGCCGTTTCATGTGGCTGAGACATTTACGGGCAACCCCGGCGTCTATATAAAAATCGAGGACACGGTGCGCGATGTGCGTGATATTCTCTCGGGCAAGTACGATGACAAACCAGAGAATTGGTTCTATATGGCACCCGGGCCACTATCTGAGAAAAAAGATTAGGTCATTTTACTTTTGCATTGCTCCAGTCGTGCACTGAGTCATGAAGACTTCGCACGGTAATGTCGCCGCAAAGTGAGACTTCGTAGTCTGACTGACGAGATCGCAGCATGTGCCCTGCTCCGCCTCGCGTCATCCATGATGCTCTTAACAAGAGACAAAACTTGCATTATTATATAAAAGAGAGTATAATATGACTATTAGGGATGTGTTCGGCCGAGCTAGCTAGGAGTGTAGCATGATGGATGACCGTCCGGAGGATGACCCGTCTATACGAGCGAATAACCGTTCAGGCATCATAGAGCAAGTGGTCATCTTGCTCTGTGTTGGGCTGCTCATCGTCGGCAGCCTTGTGAGCATGGCTACTGGCGGCTACGCGACTGAGGTGTTCAACCTCTTTCGCGCAAGTATCCTGCTAGTCAGCCTGATCATGGCTGTGATGGCCTTTCGACGTAAGTCGATCACAGTGTTGGCCTGGTTGGTCGTCGCACTGGTGATGGCTGTCAGTATGGCTACCATGCCACTCAACCCCTAACCCCCATTCGCCCCCCGGCGGGAGATGAGCGATCGATATGGTCTAGACTCTCTCCCGCTGGGCGGGACCACTCCCTAATCCCTCTGGTGATACCAGGGGGATTCTGCTATCATAAGAGTATATGAATCTTGAGCTTATTACCCTTGCCGGTGTCAAAATCAACGAACCAGTCTACGAAGTTATGATTCCCGCCATTGATGGCGACATCGCAGTATTCCCTAATCACGAACCACTGGTGACTCTTGCCAAAACTGGTGTCATCTCAGTGCGTCGTCTCAAATCTGATAGTGAAGCCCAGCTAGAGCACTATGCAATTACAGGCGGTATCGTCGAAATTTCTGGCGACAATGTTCGTGTGCTCGTCGACGAGGCCGAGCACGGCAGTGATATCGTCGTGACTGAGTCACAGTTAGCCCTCGAGCGCGCCCAGAAGATGCGCGATGAGGCCAAAGACCAAATAGAACTCGAAAAAGCCCACCAGCTGGTCGATCGCCATGCGGTACGACTAAAAGTTGCTGACCTTCATCGCCGACGTCGTCACTAGACGTTCAGGCTGTCTGGTATCCTGTAGAATTGATCGAACCTCGGCCGTGCAAGTAGTGTGCATCAGGCGGTCGCGGAGTGCGGCGGCCCCTTCAAAGCCGTTGATATAGATTTTGTAAAATCGTTTGAGTGTCTCATAGGGACGATGCAATTGGGGCCCATACTGATCATAGAGATCGAGATGATAATTGAGCAGGTCGAATAGATGTTCTCGTGATGGGTCCGCGGCTGCTCGGACGGTTGCTATTGAGTCGCTTGCCACGCCTGACGGCGTCGATGCCGGTGGCGGCTCAAGAGAAAGGTCGCTCGTGTCCGCTGTCCGCGATATATTCCTAAAAGCGAAGGGGTTACGAAAAACGCCTCGGCCGATCATGATACCGTCGATGCTATACTGTTCCGCCAATTGCACACCGTGAGCGCGATTGTCGATGTCGCCATTGGCGATGAGGAGCGTATGGGGCGCGATCTGGTCGCGCAGTTGCTTGATATCGCCGATCAACTCATGATGGGCTGGGACTTTGCTCATTTCTTTTTTGGTTCGTAAGTGCACAGTGAGGGCGGCAATGTCTTGTGCCAATAGTCCACCGAGCCAACTAGGCCATTCATCGATCGATGTATAGCCGAGGCGGGTCTTGACACTAATGGGCAGGCCGCTAAATCTAGCGGCTGTGATGCATTCGTACGCTAGATCTGGTGTGCGGATCATGTGTGCGCCGCCACCCGCTCGGATAGCAGATTTGTCTGGACAGCCCATGTTGAGGTCGATGCCATCATAACCGAGTTCACGGCAATGAATCGCTAGCGCACGGATAGCATCAGGCTCGCTGCCCCAGAGTTGGGCTACGATCGGATGCTCATCCTCGGTCTTGATGAGCCGTCCACCAGTCGCCCGGTCGCCTGCGTGTACCCACCCAGTGGCATTGGTAAATTCGCTGAAGGAGACGTCTGGTGCCGCGGCTCGAGCTATGACGTGTCGAAATACCACATCGGTCACTGCCTCCATAGGAGCCAGCGCAAAAAATGGTCTTGGTAGTGTGTGCCAAAATGATACCATACTGCTACCTATTGTCTCAGATCATAAAAAGATTACAAAATTACTACAAAGGACCATGACGTCATATTCGCTCGCGATGGCTAATGTTCAATACGAGAATAGCCACCCCTAGCTACGGGGTGGCTGAATGCCGCGCGGAGATATACTCTGCAACGCGCGAATGTCGCTCAAGAAAGGGGTGCCCAGTGGGGGCTGGGGAGATGACTCCCCAGCCCCCGGTCTGGTGGTAGACGCCTTACGGCGTCCACCACCAGACCCCCAGGGGTTCGCGCTTGCCCATGATATCCCTTTCTTGTAGGATGCTCAGACCGGAACGTGCTGAGCATTTTTATAAGATACCATATTCGTTGCCGACCGGTCAATAGTATTATGTGATAAAATTGTAGTTAAGTACACAACATAATTGTAATTGCTACAAGACTGCCAGGCTTTGCGTCGATAAGACACGATATCCTCTGTCGATGAGGCCACTCGATAGGCCCGGTATATGCTGCGAACCATAGACCACTGCGGTATGTGAGGGCTGAGCCTGATGCTGGAGTGCATCAAGCGTACGAAGGACGTGAGCATTGCGTTCGGTGACAAAGGGCGACAGAGACTCCCGATTGCCATCTAGCCTCGGTAGTAGCGCGCATGCTAGTGCGGTGACGCCGATACGATTCAGGCGAGAGCGCTGAGTTTGGGCGGCACGAAAGAGAGTTCGGTCAATTGCTTCTTTTGAGTACATCTGAGCTGCTTGTTCAACCGATATATCACATACTTGCCATGCATCACCAAAATCCAAGCCGTCGCGCTGCGTCATGAGGTCGCCCGGATACCATTTTATGATATCTGCGTAGAGCTGGTTGTTTGCATCTA
The DNA here is from genome assembly GCA_002336735.1 of Candidatus Saccharibacteria bacterium UBA1949. Classification (GTDB taxonomy): domain Bacteria; phylum Patescibacteriota; class Saccharimonadia; order Saccharimonadales; family Saccharimonadaceae; genus Saccharimonas. The sequence continues at coordinate 6,659 of DDER01000039.1, forward strand.
CGGCTCGCTGCTGGGAGCTACGACTGTAGCAGATGTAGCAGCAAACAAAAAAACTCGAGGACGGCAGTGAATGATATCGTCGCGGCTACGATCATCATTCACTGCCGGTGCTTGATCCGAGAAGGGAGCGGATCATGAGCACACAATGAGAGAATTCCACTCTCTCATTTCCTCGAGCGACTCCGCAATCCTCGCGAGCGGAGCTCGAGCGTCAGATCACGGAACGATGTTAGGTTGGAATGTACGTTTTACCAAGGAATTTTCACCGGACTGCCTACTCCAGCTTCACAGATTCGGCAAGTTTTTCCCGAACCTCCGCAGGCGTTGCAATGAAATTTGCCGAGGCTTCCAGTCCAGCCTTGCCCGTAGCAACTCTCACATGGTTTGGTTGAGCCATGCTTGCATGTGCATGCCATTTCATTCACCTATGCGTTGTTCTGTATAGAGTCGAACAAATTATAGAGGTTTGGCTCCTCTATGTCAATCATAGGCACTATACTTGCGTAATCAAATCATCTTCAAACGCTTTGATGCCACCAAGTGTCCTGTCATAGGCGCTGATGTCAGGAAAATCCAGGGCGTGAACGTGCTGCCACATAGCGGTGAGTAGCTGACGCGTGCGTTTGAGTTGATCTGGCTTGAATTCGAGCGTGAGCGCGCGGCAGACGCCATCATCATCAGGCTCGACGAACTCTAGCCGTCCTGACGTGACCGTATAGCCGCGATAGGTGTGCGAGCCTTCGACGAGTAGTTTGTAGCAGTAGAGCTGTTGCTGGTACTTGTGCAACTTGGGATCCATGCGCCACGTCGAGTGAGGCCGTCCGGTTTTGTAGTCGACCACGGTGATAGTACGCGCCTGCGGATCTATCTCGAGGCGGTCAATTTTGCCTGCCATGTGGACGGTATCGATAAATACGCCCTCACGGTGAAAACTTGTCTCGGAGGTATCGGTCGGCGAGAACATCGTGCCCCGCTGCTTCAGATAGGCAGTCAGGGCATGTCTACCTCGGTCGATCAGTCGCTCGGTTTCATTAAGCGGCAAATGCTTGCTGCGAAGACGCGCTTCGAAATACTCAAGTGCGGCCGCCGCAAGAGGCAGATGCGCCGTGCGGCAGAGAGATTTCTGGAGCCAATCGAGCGTCTCATGGACGGCGTTGCCATATTGGCCGTCGATAGTCGGTGCCGATGGAAACCTCAAGATAGTATTGATATAAAACGCCATCGGTCCGCCGTAGACCAAGTCACAAAACGCGTTGAGATGAGTCGGGCTCAGTTGGTATTTGGTGATACGTTCGTTTAGCAGCGCGGATAATGCTACGTTGCCTGCGGGCGCATGTCGATCAAGCCAGTGACGCTCTAATAACTGCCGTGTTGGCTGATCAGTATCATCATACCGCACGGCCTGCCAGCGCTTCGGCAAGGTATGGGCAACCAGTGTCTCGTCATTTGTTTCGCGCTCATCGAGATATTTCAAGCGAGTCGTCGATGAGCCGCTATAGGTGGTGGTGTGGCTTGTTAAGTAAAGTGATGATTTGGCACGGGTTAGGGCAACATAGAGAAGCCGTAATCGTTCATCATCGGTCGCACCGCTATGACGTGTTGGCGCGAGATTAGCAGGAAGCGTCAGGGCATTGGTCTTGCTGCGGCCGCTATCACCCCATAATTCATTTGTCACAGACACCAGAAAAACATGTTGCCACTCCAGCCCCTTGGCCTTGTAGACGGTCATAAGCTGCACGCTATCACTGGCGTCGATGTAGGGACTGGTATTGAGCATCATTTCGTCGGCCGCCTGGTATGCCTCAACGAGTTCTAATAGGTCGCGCACCGTCAACATATGATCGCTGTTATTTTGGCGCTCACGCAGGGTACTCCTTAGGACGATCAGATGAGAGAGCGCATCGTACATCACACTGGGTGTAGCGGCGAGATAAAAACTACGAAATGGACTGATAAATTCGGGCGCATCGCTCTCATGCGTGGTGATAGCCTGGCTACCGATAAGATAGTCGAGCACTTGTTCGCATGATTCAATTTCTGCACGCGCCGCAATGGCGGTGAGTCCGATAGCGAGGCTACGGAGACGAGGATTGGTGATAGAGAGCAATTCCCGCGTCCAGTGGAGCGGTCCATCGGCGCTTGTGCGCGTATCGGCGAGACGCCAGGAGATTGCCCAAATCTCATGCGTTGGAATTTCAAAACATTGTGCACTCAGCACCTCTGGCCACAGGCCATCTGCAATAGATTCATCGCGGCCAATCGCCACGACGAGACGGCACAGAGCGAGCAATTCACGGATGATCGGGGTGTCGAGAATATTCTCGCGTTTTTCGTAATGCACCGATATGTTGTGCGCCGCGAGATGCGCCACGAGCGGCTCGAGAGCGCGGTGTTTGGGGGTGAGCACGGCGATCATATGAGGTGATGTACCTTGTTTGATGAGCTCGGCGATGCGTCCGGCGATCCAGCCATTCTCAGCTACGGCACTTCTAAAATCACGCCGTTCGATATGTACCGTCTGGGGGCCTGACGGGGCTGCCGAGAGTTTTTTGGTGATAGTAGGGAGGGCGTTTGTCAGGCGTTCGTCGATCTGTGTCGCTACTGCTTGAGCGGTCTGAAGAATATCGTGATGCGAGCGATAATTTTTGCTGAGATTGATAATCGATGTGTCGCGATAATTGCGGGCAAAATCAAGCATATTCGAGTATTTGGCGCCCTGAAAGGCATAAATTGCCTGATCGTCATCACCGACTGCCATAATATTTGGTCGCCCCTCGTGTACGGGATTGTCGGTGAGGAGACAAATCAAGCGCGCCTGAGCGGCATTGGTGTCCTGATACTCATCGAGCAAGATATACTGGTAGCGTTCCTGTAGTGTGAGCCGCAAATCATCATGTGATTCGATCGCGTGAATAGCCTTGAGAATCATGTCGTCAAAATCATACAATCCCTCGCGCCGCAGAGCACGCTCATATGACTCAAAAACATGCGCGAGGCTAGCTAGGCGCTCGTTTTGAAATCTTGCATCGATCACCAAATGACCGCGCGCATCTCGTGCCAACCACGCGTTTTTCCATGCGGTCATGGGAGTGGATTTGCCGCTTGAGGCTGCATCTGCGAGGGCGGATTCGAGCGCGGTAGCTGCTGCTTCAGCGAGTGACCCGAGACGCGGATAAGCCGGCTCTGGCGGTATCAGCGACTTGATGAGCTGGAGGGTTTTTTGGTAGTACGGAGCCGCTTTTATGTACGTCCCCGGCATACGACTGATGCCATCAAATATTGCTACTAATCCCGTGTTGCAGGCGTGCATGAAACTATCGTTTTCGGCTGCAAGGGCGCGCATATCATCTGGTGTGAGGAGGGCGCGTTTCATCTCGCTAATAGTAGCGATGAGGTCGCGGAGGTGATGTTGTGCTTGCTTAAGTCGATCGCGGTAGGCGAGCTTGTCGACGAGAGAGCTGACGATTTGATGCTTTCGCAGCGTATCGATTGGCCTGAGAAGTTCTTCATCGACGAAGTATTCGCGATGCCGCGCGATAATATCGCTACCAAAAGCGTGGTAGGTACTGATCGTCACATCATAAGCGGGCTTGCCAATGAATTGGTGCAAGCGATCGCGCATGTTGGCCGCGCCATTTTCGGTAAATGTCAGGCACAAGATATTTTGCGGGAGCGTGTCGGTACTGCGGAGAATATGCGCAACGCGTGCGGACAGAAGTTGGGTCTTGCCTGTTCCTGGTCCTGCGAGGACGAGAAGTGGGCCGTCGATCTGATCGACAGCTATCTTTTGAGCGGCATTGAGCCCGCGATAGACCTCTTCAAACTTCATCTCTATGTATTGTAGCAAACCTATGTCATGTAGGTACGGGGCCCTTTCACTTTGCAACAGTCTACAGGGGTGATATACTATGGACAAATATGGAGAGCAACGCATTTGATGTCCTGACACTAGAGCGTACGATCAAGGATCAGTTTGGAGCATCCCTTGATATTCATACTATTATTTTGGAGCGAGCCAATGTCAGTCGTAGCGCCCAAGCAACGGTATTCTTGACTACTAAAAAACAGCTCTACGTGTATATCCACCAAACAACTAAACTGTTACTTGGTGATGTCCAAAAGATAATCTCGCGGATGGGTCTCAGAGCTGAACTATATCTGCCGCCCAAGGGCCAGCCTCACTATTTTGATGATATTGGTATCGCTAAATTCAAAGATGTTTTCCCTGGTCGACGTAATCTTTCGGGTGATGATATTCTGTTTTATCGTACGCTTGCTCCCTACTGTCCCTCCCTCGTCGTTATCGAAGAGGTACGTGACGGCCACATCTATTGCTATGACAGTGATGCCCGCAAGGATTGGCGTCCCGCTGCTAAGTTTGCATATCGTCGGATCAAAACGAGCTAATACATCGAAAAATGACGATGGCCCGCACCACTGAAGTGATGCGGGCCATTTGGGAAGAGAGGAGATGATGAGTCAGTGCGTCTTGGTGCTTGCCCTGCACCAAGAGAATATTCCTAGTACGAGTACCGAGAACGGGATTGCCGTCCACGTCATTGCGAGGCCGATAGACACGGATGCCAAGTAGCCGTACAGTATGACCAGAATCGCACCACATGCCATCACGAGTGTCGTCACAGTACTCACAACAGTGTTGTTGTACTTTGGATCGATATGCTGCTGGATATAGGCCATCATCAAGGATTGGCTCCACCCCAACGAGAATCCGAACCCAACATACGCGCCAATTGTCCAGTAGTTCACGTCGACTGACAAGATGCTAGCCGCTAGGAGCGCCGGCAAAGTCGCGATGATAAAACTCAGTGGCTGGCGGTCGCGTTCTTTGACAGATGTAGCGCTGGTATATTGTCGGGCTGCACGCGTCGCGAAATACGCTACGACGATCGTCATCGCCCAGCATATGCCTATGTTACTCTCCGAAATACCTGCTGCGAGGATGGTGGGCGTAAATAGTACTGCCATAGAGGGCTGCCACACCAGCATAGACACGAGGTAGGCTACAACCCACGGCCTTGCGCCCCGATGACGGAAAATAAAGAGCACCCCTTCTTTTGCATGGCGCATTGGGTTGGGTGTTTGACTGCCATCGACAATGAGATCGTCTACACGGAGCGCTAATATAGCTCCCGCGAGAAATGTCAACCCGACGATACCGATGGCCGCACCGACGCCGAGCCAAGAAGCCAAGACTGGCATACCTAGCGAACTAAGCGCCATCAGCAAAAATACGAGCTGCTTTGACTTCGTGAGCTCACGAACAAATGTCTCATGCGCCGGCATATTTGAGACTGTGGCATAATCCGAGGCATGACGGGCAAGCAGCGTGTAATTTGCGCCCATTGAGATTGCATTTCCCGCCCCTACAATTGCGTAGGCGATCAATATGGAACCAAACGTGCTCGACAGAGCAAAGCACATGAATCCGATGAACGCCATGGCGTCTCCGATAACGTTCAGCCACTTCTGGCTCAGCCAATCTGCTACTACTCCAGCTGGAACATTGAACAATAACTGGACTACGACCATGAGTGCATTCGCAGTACCGAAGTTGCTGATGTCCAAACCATTGTGGCGGAACTGGAGGTACGCGATCGACGCAGCGAGCTGCGCTGAGGTCAATCCAATTTCCCACCTGATAAGTCGGAGACTTTTTTCTCCTGGCTCTGCGACTAGTTGCCTGGTTTTTGACATGCTCATACTCACTCTCTGAAAAGGAAAAGGGCGTATTGGCTAAAGCGCAGTGCAAATCACTACAGGGACACAATAATGAACATTACTATAAATTATTATTGAGTATAAGTCAATCTATCGAGTATCACGAGGTGCTCAATATGGGGTGTGCGGGGAAAGAAATTGTAGCCGCGGTGGGCACGGATGCCATAGCTTGCGGCGAGGAGAGCAATATCGCGAGCTTGGGTGACGGGGTTGCAGCTGAGGTAGATGATACGGGGCGGACAGACTTCGAGGAGGCGCTCGATGACATCCAAGTGGAGGCCGGCGCGCGGCGGATCGATGATGACAATCATATCGCTTGTGATATATTCGAGAGCTTTTTCGCTTGGCGCGAGGATTGCCTGGGCCGTATCTTCTCTGCCGAGCGCTGCGATATTGCGGCGCATTTCGCGTACCGCGTCTTCGTTGATCTCGACTAATGTGACGTTTTTGCCGCCGACGGTGAGGCCGATTGAGCCGACGCCCGCATAGAGATCGAGGATAGAGGTTGTGGCAGTCAGGTGAGCATCCTGCCGTTCAAAAACGGCTTCGCGTGGGAATTTTTTCGAGTACGCATCGTTAAAATTCACCGGCTCCAGATGTTTTTGATCAGCAAGATACTCGCCTGACTCGTTCACCCATTCTTTAATGTCGCTGAGGGCTTGTTCGTAGACAGGTATATTGACCTGGAAGAATCCTTCGGTGGCATAACGAAATGGTACGCCGAGGATAGAGTCAGTCAGGATGATATGGCCAAAACTTTCGAGGCGTTTAGTGATACGACTAGCGGGGCTGCGGGGATCGCTATAGATGATTTCTCCGCCCAGGGCTGGCAAGTGCGCGGCTTCATCCGGTGACATCAGATCTTTTATCTCATCCTTGATATATAGTTGCCAGACACAATTGCCAGCTTGATCGCAGCGGATCAGCAAGGTTTTGAGATTACGGGCAGTCACAGGTTTAGTGCGGAGTAAGTTGCGGACAGCTATCGCTAGGCTATTGATCTCTGGCTGTAGTAGCGATGAACCATCGACGACGATCTTCCCCTTTGAACCGCGTCGGAAAAATGCGAGATCTAGCGTCTCGTTATTATCCTCCCCTGCACCACCATACCAGCTAAATTCGACCTTATTACGATATTCGTACTCACGACCATCAGTATAGACGTCGATTACCTCGGGCAGTACGATGTCATGAAGTTCAAATGCCTCCTCGATAAGAGCGGCCTTGTAGTGCTGCTCAGTATCAAAACTCATGATCTGCCAAGGGCTCGTCGACAGATAGCTCTCGGGGTCTTGGGGCGGGACGCGCTCCGGACTTGGTATGTTTATGCCCGTCACGATAGCCTCGCAGTAGGATGATTTCTGCTTGACAATGACGGCTGCAACTTTTTCGCCTGGCAGTCCACCCCAAACAAATAGCTTCTTGCCATCAGAAAGCGTGGCCATAGCCTGGCCGCCGCCTACTATTTTTTCAAGCTGGATCGTGACTGTTCGAGGGGTATGATTCACCTATCAATAGTAGCATATAGCGAAAATAGTAACGCTATATGCGCTGCCATTCACATCTTTGCCCAGGGTATTTGGTGCTAGTGAACGCTTGGGATATTTTGACATCGGCCTCACTGCTCGGTGTGTAATAGATAGTTTTTGTGGCTTCATTGTACCAGGACAAGATGTACCATGGTTCCGGGTACATGACCCCCGCGACATTACGGCGCTTGACAATTTCAGCTCTACAGCCAGTGTCATTGCTGGTCGCTTCAGTTTCGGTGGGACTCGTGCGCCATATGTCGTCGCCATAAACCGGACTGGTATTCTCGACGGTATAGTATCCATAGTTAAGGCAGCTCGTCGTTGCGCGTGTTTCCTGACGACATAAACCGGCTTTAGTTCGATCTAATTCGCTACCGGTCAAGACTGAATCATCAAGCGGATCACGGATATTTTGCGCATTGATAAAGTCCCAGGCTTTTTGGTCGAGAAAAGCCGAACCGCTGTGATCATAGAGAGGATATTCGCCAGTTGCTTTGTAGTATTTGGCTAACTCACTTTTAATCAGTGCGATATCACCTCGCCGCTTCTGATCGCGCGTGTATTTTTGGACAGTGACATATGAGAGAGAGCCCAGCGTGAGTAATATTCCAATTACTGCAATGACAACAAGCAGCTCCACCAATGTAAAACCTTGCCGATATGACACACGTTGCTTCATATAAGTTTCCTTTCCCCTATCTAGGTATGAATGAAATAAATAACACGACAGTAGCAATCAACATGACGACAAAGGCCGCAATAACGCCAATATTGCTAAGATGTCCATTGCGATACTCGCCCATAATTGTTGGGTTATTGCCGATGCGGTAGATCATCCATAGTAAGGGTACTGTTGAGATGGCATTAAAAACAGCAGCAAATAGTAACGCCTTAATTGGGTCAATGCCGAGCAAATTAAAGCCAAGTCCGGCAATGATGGCGAGGATAATAATACAATAAAAGCCATGAGCTTTATGGAAGCTGCGGTATAACCCCTCCTTGAGGCCGAGCGCCTCACTGATTGCATAAGATGAGGAGCCAGCGAGCACCGGTACAGCAAGTAGCCCAACTCCTATAATTCCAACCGAAAAAATGATTTTAGCAACAAGTCCAGCATGAGGAAATCCCTGAACGAGTGGTTCAAGAGCTTTCGCTGCATCCGCAGCAGTTTCAATGTTTGTCACGCCGTGACTATGGAGTACCGAAGCGCATGCCACTACAATAAACCAAGCGGTAATCGATGCGAGACTCATGCCGGCAAAGTTATCAAGCTTGATGCTGCGCATAAATCGTCGACTGAGGCGCGGCGTACCAGAGCCAGATGAGGCGACGATGCGCTTCGTGGCGACCTCATTTTCTACTACTTCGGAGGTATTCCAAAAAAACAAGTAGGGTGAGATAGTGGTGCCTAGTATACCAACCATGATATAAATTATTGGTTCGTCAAATACAAACTGTGGAACAAATGTATGATGTATCACGGTGCTCCAGTCGAATCCAACGAGAAGCGCAGTAATAGGATATGCAAAAAGGCTAATCGCTAGCCACTTGAGGATTTTGGCATACTGTCGATACGGAATAGTGATTTGCAGGACGATCGTGATGAGGGCAAAGCCGATGGCAAGCGTCAAGATATCGAGCGACGGTAGGAATAATTGAGCGGCAGCAGCCATCGCGGCGAGATCGGCGCCGATGTTAACAATATTAGCTACAACGACGAGAAATACTGAGGCATAGAGTAGCTTCTTGCTGTAATGTCGTTTGAGAATGGCAGCGAGGCCGCTAGCGGTAACTGCACCAATACGAGCACACGACTCTTGTACGGCAAGGAGGAGCGGGAACATGACGGGGAAAAGCCACAAAAGCCCAAACCCATAGGCTGCTCCCGCTTGTGAATAAGTCGCGATGCCAGAAGGATCATCGTCGGCTGCCCCTGTGACGACTCCGGGACCCAGTACGCGAGTGGTACGACTGAACTTTTTGTACCATTTGTGAGTGATGTGAATATTGCGAGTACGTCGCCGAGCGGCTGGATGTGTAGCCCGAGAGATAAGCTGGCTGACTTTTTCGTACATATGCAAGAAGGTTCCTTAGGGTTATTGATGAGGCTATTTTGTCAATCGAGCAACAATTTTTGCAATTTCCTGGGATTCATCGGTGGGAATAACGAAGATAGGCTTGGAGCCAGTTAGTGAGCTGATGAGCGTCGGAGTTGTCGGAGCGGTACACGCGTCATTGACGCTAGTATCGACAAACATGTCCACAAAACCAAGATGTGCTGTGATCCGGGGGCGGAGTTGATAAGAACGTTCGCCGACAGTGCCAGTAAATACCAATAAGTCAATGCCATTGAGAGTAGCGATCATTTGACCGATAGCTTTGTGGATAGAATGTACCAGCGTCGCAAGGGCGAGATGGGCGATATGATTGCCGTTTGCCTCGCGCGCAATAAGCTCTCTGATATCAGATGAGCCTCCAAGACCAAGTAATCCTGACTGAGTATGGAGATACTGCTCGACTTGTTCATGGCTGAAGTTGAGCGCACGACTGAGAGCGTAGACAGCGCCCGGGTCAATCGAACCGACGCGAGTGCTCATAATCAAGCCTTCAAGAGGGGTAAACCCCATCGTTGTATCCACGCTGCGGCCGTTGAGTACGGCGCTAACGCTTGCGCCACTACCGAGGTGGCAGACAACAATTTTTGGCGTGAGCTTGCCGATTCGTCGCAGGCTATCTATGCTCGCTTCGACTGATAATCCGTGGTAGCCAAAACGCTTGATATCATGCGTATCCGCATCGTGCAGGTTAATCCCATAATTCCAGGCATAATCGGGCTTGGTCGCATGAAACGCGCTGTCTGATGCGCCTACGATCATGGCATCAGGAAAGTATTCTTTGAGATATTTGAGCTCACCAATTGTCGCTTCAATATGCAGTGGCGCAAGTTCGTGGGCACGCTCAAGCTCTTCTGTGACGGCCCGGTCAATGATACGATGCTGCATAAAAAATGTTCGTGGTGCGACAATACGTAGGCCAATCCGGTCAATCGCCTGCTCGGCGGTGAGGATACCCTCCCGGGACAGGATAGGGACAACCTGCGACGCTGAATCAGCAAGGTGCTCGATAGTGATCGGAATATCCTTGGTGGTACCATTGCGAAGCAGTGTGCAAGCGATGGTGTGCTCATTGATCATCTCGAAATGAAGACGAGCGCGCTCTTTCAGGGTCTGATCATAAAGAGCGTATTTTCGGCTTGCGCTACCGGGGTTGGCGATAAGAATTAAGCTCATAGCGTGACCTACTAGACCTATCCTCTTGCCGGCCAGACCCACGCATCAATTTCGGGTCGGTCAATACCGTTTTGTTTAATATAGTCGGTATTGTCATTGATCTTTTCCTGGTATTTAGCAATAATGTGCTGGGCTTCCTCGTAGGGTACTGCGCCAGTAAATCCGAGGTGATCAAACGCCGCCATCACGAGATGGTATCGACTGGTATTGTTGCGCACATGCATATCAAATGGTGTCGTAGTGCTGCCGACCTCAATATAGCCGCGGATGTCAAATCGTCGTAGATCATGTGGGTAGTTGTAGAGGATTGACTTAACGGTTTGTGGATAGCCGTGGAAGTTGAAGACAACTGGTTTGTGATCGGTAAATATATCGTCGAAACGTTCGGCATCGAATGGGTTGACATTGGTACCGAGCCCGCCGGTAGTGAGGCTTGAAACATTGACGCATCGAATACGAACCGTGGGCCATTCTTGCTTGATTAAGTCGATTGCGGCCATTGTTTCTTTGGTTGGATAGTCGCCGCAGGCTGCCATGACAATATCAGGGTTATCATCGCTCGCAAAATCCCAAATCATAATACCGGCTGCAACTTGCTGTCGAGCAAGTGCCGGTGTGAGCCAGCGCGGCTCGACTGTCTTGCCAGCGACGATGGCGTTAATCTGACGAGTGCTAGCCAGCATTTGTTCCATGACAACAAGCGTTGTATTGCCATCGGCTGGAAAATAGACCGTCGAGAAGTTGCTTTGTCGCCGCAGTATATCATCGATAAACCCTGGGTTTTGGTGGCTAAAACCATTATGGTCCTGGCGCCATCCAGAGCTGGTCAAGATATAGTTGACGCTCGGAATCGTCCCGCGCCACTCGATGCCGCGGCTTTGGGTGAGAAACTTGGCAAATTGGTCTACCATGCTAGAGACGACAGCGACAAACGCTTCATAGCTGGCAAACATGGCGTGACGACCAGTGAGAACATATCCCTGCATGAGGCCTTGCATGTTGTGCTCAGAGAGCATCTCCATGACACGACCATAAGGAGCAAGATCTTTATCCCAAGGTTGGATCGGCCATTGCCAAGCGCGGCTAGTAGCGCTGAAGATATCATCAAATTTATTAGAGTAGGTTTCATCGGGCGACATCATACGAAAGTTTTTCGTTGCTTCGTTTAGACGGAAAACCTCAGTCAAATAGGCGCCGATGCGTCGCATACTGCTGCTGCCCATGGTGCCAGG
>DDER01000030.1 GCA_002336735.1 Candidatus Saccharibacteria bacterium UBA1949
CAGCCTCATCCATATAGTGTGTGGTCAGCACAATCGTAATACCTCGGTCGCAAATGGTCTTGATAAGCTCCCACAAGTTGCGGCGCGCCTGCGGGTCAAGACCGGTCGTAGGCTCATCAAGAAAAAGCACTCGTGGTGTATTGACGAGAGCAGCAGCGATTGCAAACCGTTGTTTCTGGCCGCCCGAAAGCTGCTCGACATAGCTGTTTGATTTTTCGGTCAGTTGCACGCTTGCGAGCAACTCATCGGCATCAGCGTCAGTACCATAGAGACTATCAAACATGGCGATCTGCTCGCGGAGTGTCAGCTTGTCGAAAAAAGCAGTCGACTGGAGCTGGATACCGATGATCTCTTTGACATCTGCTGGATGAGTTGCTACGTTGATCCCATCAACGATAACTGTTCCGCTGTCGATCGGCCGCAGTGCTTCTATCATTTCGAGCGTTGTCGTTTTGCCCGCACCATTGGGCCCTAAAATACCGAATATCTCACCCTTTTTGACTGAGAAGCTGATGTTATTGACAGCTTTTTTGCTGCTATACTGCTTGGAAAGATTTGATACTTCGATAATAGCCATGTTTTTATGGTAGATGATAGCATGTCATAAATCAAGGCGGCCGATGAGCACACAAAACCCCGTCGAGACAATCAGATATCGCGACGGGGTGATGTGAGAGAAATGTTTGTTTCTGCTCCTAGGATAGCTCTTGAAACAAAAAGCGCGAGCAATAACAGCCGTCTCTTCGCGCCTATACTTAAGGCCCCTCGATTGGGGCCTTAAGTACAAAAAATGCTCTGTTAGAAGAGCAATTATTTCTTCTTTGAAACTGTCAAGAAGCCGTTACGTGGGTTTTCTTTGACAATACGGTCTTCTGGCAGGTCACAAGGCATACCTTTTTCGTTTTTCTCTACCTTAGCGAAGAAGTAGATCGTCTGTGGCTTGCCGCCACGAAGTGTTACTTCAGTTTTGTGCAGATAGTAGGTAACGCCCTTAGAGTTAGTGTGTTTGTAAGCCATAATCTTATACCTCCTTATAACTACTTACACTGGATAGAGTACATGGGGCGAGCCACTATTGTCAACTGTTTTAAGAATTTTAGGTACCCCTGTAGTAGTGTTTAATCAGTAGCTTAAAGGCTACCAATAGGACAAGACGAAATATAATCACCCCTGTTATAAAGAGACACAGGAGGACCGAAAATCCTGCCGCATCAGGCGACCATCGAGGAGAAATGAAATCATAACGATATAAATTAGGATTAGGGAGAGTGATGGTATCGTGAGGCGCCTGGGAGGGGGGCAACTTGGCTTGTTCGTCAGCTACGCACAATGTGTAAGCAATCGAGTACGATGAAAATCGAGGACGGCAAATAGCATCTGCCTGCGAGAGAACATTGCCCCCCCGACTGGCCTGAGCGTTGGCGGCTGCGATAGTTTTTTTGACATCGGCATCATACTGGCCTTGAAGATAAAAAGGGCCCGTATTAGCATTCATATGCGTGGCAGAGTAGTGCTGCAGGGCTTGCAGGCGTGCTCTGACCTGGATAACATCGGCCGTCTTGTCCGACGTGAGCACTGCTTCACGACGCTGCATCATACCAATGTTATTGACCTTTAGAAGTGTCGCTGACAAAAATGCTGCGATAATCAGGAGGATCACAAGCTGCCACGTCTTCAGAAGACGGAGCCGATTGAGATGAGTACGTAATTGTTGAATATCGGTCACGAGTATTTGCCCACTTTGCTTAGTTATCAGTATAGCAGACTCTGCGCCTAGCGGCGTCCGTACGTCAGCAACAAAACGCCAATAGCAGCCACAACAAACGTCGCCTGCATACCGAACGCTGGCCCACATACCAGCAATAAGCCAAGCCAAATGCTACTGATCAAAAACATCCCGAGGTTCTCAAATATCTCCACGAATGTCATATAAACGATGCGCCCACCGGATGTATCAGCTTGATCAAATGTCATGCGCAGCAGTGGCATAGCATAGGCTGAAATTGTTGTCTCTGAAGCAATATTGGCCCCAACTACCCCTGCTGGGGTCGATACAAATGGACGAAATAAATGAATACCAGCACTGAGGATCGCCCCCATAATGATCAGGGAGTCACTGCGATTTTTATCGATCAGTTTGCCATATCCCCACGAAGCGATTAGCGACCAAAACACCCCCATAGAGGCTAACGCGCCAATCACTGCATAAACAGTATTGCCAGCTGCTGCAAAAATCGTTGTCGCCACAAATAGTGTCCAAATAACACCCGTGGTCACAAAATCCACTCCATAACCAGCGTGAGCAATAAGATTACGACGAGCGAGGCGCCACGGAAAACCGCGGTAAGCAATGCGGGTCTTGAGAACGGTGGGCTCAACACTACGAAACAGCGGCAAAACCGCTAGGATATAGAGAGCTCCAGCCATGATAATTGCCGCCTCCGGCGAAATAGTCGCCGCTACAACTCCTCCAACCAACGGGCTGACGATTCGCGCAGTTTTCTCAATAATACTCATCGTGCCAATCTCTTTGCCAACATGGATCGGACTTTTGACCTTTGAGAAAACAACTGTATAGCCAATATTATAGAAGCAGACTGACATCGCTTGGAACAGTCCAAATCCTATTACTGCATAAATACCATATTCCTCCACAAATGCAAATGAAATGAGTGCCGGAATACGCAGCAGATTACCATAAAGAATCGCATGTTTGGGTCCAAAATACGCCGTCACCTTGCCGACAACTAGACAAAATGGCAACTTAAAGAGATACATCAAGCTATAATAGCCGGCGATGAATACCAGGCTATAGCCGTTTTTATAGAGGTATATCGCCACAAACAAATTGATAGCCGACTGCGCAAAGACTGTCAACAATCGCGATGCATAGAGCTCGGCAATTTCATCAAACGAAAGCCGCCGCCAAAAATGGTGCCTACGAAATACGAATGAGATGAGGTTGAGTAGCATGTATGTTTTTTGGATTAAGTACAATATTCAGTATAGCGGATAGGGTTATGCTTAGCAAATACGCCAATTACTCTGAAAGCTTTATTGATACTCTATTCGCCCGCTCAATTGTCTGCGGAAGGATTCACCTTTATTTTCAGCTCTTGCACTTCTTTTGAAAGGTTCATGTTTTGTACAGATGCAAAGTTGAAATCATCTTTCTCCTGCTGATACAAGTTCCATAGCAAGGCACCTTGAAGCAATGAGGCAACTAGCAACATGACGACAAGTGTCTTCCAAACGTCCAGCCTTAGGGACGATCTTGATCCTGAGTTCATGATAGTAACTTTCTTCTTTTTATGATAAATGGTTATGCTTCACAATATCACGACGAGTATACACTTGTAAATATTGCTTACTATGCATGGCTCTGATGTATAGTTGTTCATGCAGCGACCATCCCTGGCCGTTGTTGGTCCGACAGAAAGGTTCAGACAGTGAAGCGTATCAAGCTCTTCGCCGCAGCAACCGTTGCAGCGTTTACGGTAGCATTTACACCGGGAATCGCCAATGCAGCAACCAAGGATCTTACGGTCCATATTGGTAACTGGAACTGTCCAGCCGGCGGTTCCGTCACCAATGTCATGGGCACCATCGCGCAGAGCGATGACCGCCAGACTGGATGGCAATCCGGCAACACATTTGTAGTCGAGTCGGCAATGCTTCTAGCGGGAACCTTGTATCCGTCCATGTAGTCATCTATTGTAAGGATGGGTGGTGGAACCGCCCGTATAAGGCTGACCTGCCTTGGCGAAACTACTACGTTTACTCCTGGACTGAGAACATCTGGTTGTAAACCACACCCATCCCGGGCATGATGTAAAAAGGCCTCCATTCAATTCATACGAAGGACTCGTCTTCTGTCGTATAATGTAATTAGCATATGAATATTTACTTCACTGGCATTGGTGGCGTGGGACTGGGTCCACTGGCTCAAATCGCGCGAGACGCTGGACATTTCGTAGCCGGCAGCGATCCAGTCGAGAGTTTGACCACTCACGAGCTAGCTGGCCAAGGCATCAGTATTGGTCATGATCAATCAGGCGAACATATGCGTACTGTCCACCGCGATCACCCGATCGACTGGCTGGTACACACCGCTGCAGTCGACCACACGCATCCTGAAGTAGCACTCGCTCTTAGCTTCGGCATACGCGTCAGCAAACGTGACGAGTTACTCGCAGAAATCATCCGTGAAAAAAACCTTAAACTCATCGCTTGTGCGGGCACTCACGGCAAGACCACGACGACTGGCATGATGGTCTGGGCTATGAAGCAGCTCAATATACCAATCAGCTATTCGGTCGGGAGCACGCTGAATTTTGGCCCGAGTGGCGCCTATGACCCGGCGAGTGAATATTTCGTCTACGAATGTGATGAGTTCGATCGTAATTTCCTCCACTTCTCGCCCTACCTCTCGCTGATCACATCGATTGGTTATGACCATGCTGACACCTATCCTACTATCGAGGAGTATCGTGCGGCATTTGATCAGTTTGTGATGCAGTCACATCACGTTATTGCGTGGAATACTGACGGCACAGCATCAGCCTCAGCCTGGGTATTACACGACTCCGAAGCAATCGACATACCGCTCGTTGGCACTCACAACCGATCCAACGCTACGTTGGTCGCCAAGGCACTTGAATACCTTGGTATCGCTACGCATGAATCGGCTGTTCAAGCACTCAGCAACTTCCCTGGTACGGATCGTCGTTTCGAGAAATTGGCCGACAATCTCTACAGTGATTACGGTCATCACCCTGTCGAAATCGCCGCTACCCTCCAGCTGGCACGCGAACTATCCGACCATGTCGTGCTCGTCTATCAGCCGCATCAGAACGTCCGTCAGCACGAAGTTAGAGACCAATACACCGACTGTATGCAGCTCGCTGAGCATATCTACTGGCTGCCGACCTATCTCTCGCGCGAAGATCCCAGCCTCGAGGTTTTGACGCCAGCTGCTCTCACAAATAACCTGGTAAACCGCTCGGACGTCACGATATCTGAACTGGACGACCAGCTGTGGCAGTCCATCCAATCCGCCCGCGACGAGGGCAAACTCGTCCTCTGCATGGGCGCAGGCTCAATCGACGCCTGGGTGCGCAGTAACTTGACAAGATAGAAATAACGTAATGAGAGGTACCCTCGGTCTTCGTTAGATGTGATAAGCGCGCCAGTTGCGAGGCTTGTCACGATCTTCTGCTTAAGACTCATGGTGAGTCCTTTCTCCTCGGAACGCCGGGTATCCTCTCTCCGAATATACAAAATTGTAGCACAATTAAATCGCCTACTCCTCACATGAAGCTATAGCTAGTACCGGCATGCTATACTAACCGTAAGTACATTCTATTCTTGGTAGAAAATGAACACAATAGATAATTTAAACGATAAAATCAAAGAATTTCTCTCCTTGTTTGATGGAGATACTTCGGCAGCGCAATTAGCACTCAGCAGTTATCAACAGCAACTTGAGAATAGTGATAGAGCAATACGGGCGAGGCAGACAAGACCAATAGAGGATGAGGTTATTTGTTTGCGAGGCGTCTCTAAGCGTTATGAGCTTGGCAAGCAACCTATCGAAGCGCTGCGCAACGTGACACTATCTATTAGCAAAGGCGAATTTGTAGCGATTACTGGCGCGAGCGGCAGTGGTAAAAGCACTTTACTCCAAATCATTGGCTGCCTCGATAAGCCAACTTCAGGTAGAGTAGAAGTAGAATCAAAAGAAACAACCAATCTCAGCGATAACGCTCTCAGTGAGCTACGGCAGGAAACAATAGGTTTTATCTTTCAGTCATTTTACCTCCAGCCGTTCTTACGCCTGAGCGATAACCTCGCGGTGCCCGCAATGTTTACTGACAAAAAGAAGCAGGAGATAGACATCAGTGTTACAGAGCTGCTTAAACGAGTGGGGCTATCCGAACGATCACGGCACTTCCCAAGAGAGTTATCAGGCGGACAGATACAGCGGGCGGCGATTGCTCGAGCGCTCGTCAATAAACCGCGCATTATACTCGCTGATGAACCAACGGGTAACCTAGACTCAGGAAATAGCAAGTCGGTTATCGAATTGTTTCGCAAGATTCGTGATACGCTTGGCACTACGATTGTTGTCGTGACGCACGACGGCTCTATTGCGCGCCAAGCAGACAGAATTATCGAGCTAAAAGACGGAACGATCGTATGATTAGACCATCATATGCTATAAAGCTTGCGCGCACTAAACTACACTCAAAACGTGCTATGCTGATCGCATCTATAATCGTCGCAAGCCTGTTGTTTGCTATGCTTGTAGCGATGATCATCGTTTTTTCTGGAGCCGAAAAGAGCGCATCGACATTTATAAAAAAGGTCGGTAATGATCGTTATCTCGTCAGCGTGACTCCCGTGATCCCTGATGAAATTAGTCTGTTTATCAATTCCTTTAGTGCCGAACAGGTTCGCGAGATACGAGATTTTGAAAAGCAGTATTATACTGAGTTACGTCAAAAATATAGGGCAGCCGGTATCGAGTATGATGCATCGCAGGAAATATCTGCACTACAGCCTGACCAATTTAAACCGATGACACTTCCAGAGGAGTTGCGAGTATCGTTTAATCCCCAGTCGCCCGTTCTTGCGACACTGCGCGAAAAAAAGTTTAATGATTACGTCAAGACAGCACCGAATACATATAGCAAATTACAGAGTCTCGGAGCACAGTATGGTGCATCGGGCTACCATCTAGCAACCGGCGAAGTGGCGATGCCTCCTCTGCCGCAATCGCGTATGATTATAAATAAAAAAGAGGATTTTAGCGTCGCCGAGCCACGTCGAGATGGGGCTACGCCATATGACTCGTTTGTATATGCCGCCTATAACAGCTCGTACCAATTTACAGATGATGCATTACTTGAGCGATATATTCTAGAAAAAGATATTTCGAAAATAAAAGGCGTGCCTGTCGTGATAACCGCTCAGGAGGCGGCACGACTTTTTGGCGATAAACACGGTATAGGTAAAGAGCCTAGTACTCCGGCAGCAAAGCGAGTATGGATCACTCAAATCCAAGAGAAAATTAGAGGTGAGATGTACGACGCATGTAGCCGAAACACTGCTGAACTTCAGATGCTCGAAAAGATTCAACGTGATTATATAGAGATAAAGAATAACGCAGGGATAAAAACCTATGTCGAGCCATCGCTCCAGTACGACTACCCCAAAACAGCGTGTGGCGATATAGTTGTCAAAAAAGATACTCGTACTCGAGAAGAAAAAACAGCAGACGAAAACTTGGTACAGACACAAAAGAAACTTGGCACCTACGAAGCTCCCGCACATAAAAAAACAACGTTCCAGATTGTGGGATTTATCCTCGCACGGCCATTTAGTGAACGTACTATGTCTGCTGAACTCTATATCCAGGATTTATTGATGCCTCAATCAAGTACCTTTTCGGCGCAGATTCCTCGGCAGATGTACGATAAGCTTTCGGATCAGTATAAATTTCCGTCGCCACCTCATGAGTTTGTCTACCCAGCAAGCAGAGAAGCACGCTCTCAAATGGCAACTCGCGTCGTTGAGTTTACGACGATGGATAATGCTCGGAAGTTCATGCAGCACGAGACATGTCCTGAGTATGCTACGCAGTGCGAAAAGCTCTATAGCTCTAGTCCTTATGGTTCTAATTACCTCATTCTCGACGAGATTGGCAAATTCTTTATGCGCGTCATTGGCGTGGCTTTTCCTGCTGCGCTCGGGCTCGCATCAATTATCATTTGGTTTACGGTTTCGCGTATAATGATGGAGAATCGTAAGGAAACCGCCGTATATCGCGCTATGGGTGCAAAACGGTATGACATCGGCGCTATCTATGTGACGTACCTAATGCTTGTGGCACTACGAATCGCTTTAGTCTCTATCATATTGGGCATCACGGCCGCGTTTGTAGTCGATACGATCTACGGGAAAGTACTGACTGATGCCGCTGTTACGGCATTTGGCATCATCGATGGCGCACCGAGATTTAGTCTATTCGATATCAGTTCACCCCTTCTGATTACAGTCGTTGGCGCAATTTTTGCCATTAGTATCATCGCAAGTATCCCGCCACTCATGCGTAACGTTCGCCGCAATCCCATCCGTGACATGCGCGAAGATTAGCAGAGAATAAGAACTGCCATTTCATATTTCTTGTCATCATCGACAAGCTCAATAACTAACTCTAAAATCCATCCAATCCGCCCGCGATGAGGGCAAACTCGTCCTCTGCATGGGCGCAGGCTCGATCGACGCCTGGGTGCGACAAAATCGTAAACAACTCAAGACCTTTGCAA
>DDER01000035.1 GCA_002336735.1 Candidatus Saccharibacteria bacterium UBA1949
TCCTCTGCTCTATCCATCTGAGCTATCAGGGCATAGTTATATTTTAGCAGATACCACGCTGCTTGAGGGCTTCTATCATCTTGACGGCAGCTTGGTGGCGATGGCTGATCGTGTTTTTGACCGCTGTGCCGAGCTCGGCAAGAGTCTGATCATAGCCGTCCGGGACGATGGTCGCATCAAATCCAAACCCCTCGCTGCCGCGCGGCGCAACGACAATACCATGCTGAACGCCATCGACGATGATCTCAACTGCGCCGTCATAGTAGCCCATGGTGCACGTCACCTCGACTCGGTCATGCGGCGCGCCTATCTCGTAGAGTGCATTATCCCCCATGCGTTCAAACAAATATTTAATAAAAGGCCCTGGAAATCCATTCATCGAAGCCAGTCCGGCTGAAACATCTTCTACCATGACTGGTGACGAGATGTGGTCATAGGCTTCACGGAGTTTGTGACGAATAATCTCGTGCGTATCAAAACTTTGGATCTCCGTCAAATCAATAGAGCGATGAGTGACATCTACTTGACTACCAAACACGGTCTGGAGTTCGGCTAGCTTGTCAGGGTTGCCAGTGATAAATGTGATCATATAGCTACGGTATCACGCCAAGAGCTACCAAACAACAACAAAAACGAAGCCTAGGCAGTATAATAGTACCTATGCATTCTTTTTTGTCTCGCCGATACGTTCAATTATGGCTGGCGGTGAGCATAGGTGGTGTTGCTGGCGGGGTGGCAATAACTGGCGAGGCTGATATTGCTCGCGGTCTAGTCGTAGGATTTTGTAGTATTGTGGCGCTACGAATGTTGATCGGTATGGTCGGCGATATTCGACGCGGAAAATATGGTGTTGATATTCTGGCCGTGACAGCGATTGCGAGTACGCTTGTGGTAGGTGAACAGTGGGCATCGCTCGTGATTGTTATTATGATGCTGAGCGGTGAAGCGCTAGAAACATATGCCAGTGAGCGTGCGCGTCGAGAACTCACCGCTCTCATGGATAGAGTGCCGACAACCGCACATCTTCATCGCGATGGTGAGATTGTCGATGTGCCCATAGACCAGGTGGCAGTCGATGATGTCTTAACGGTGAGCCCAGGAGAGGTTATTCCAGTGGACGCAACAGTGATCACTGGAGAGTCGTTGATCGATGAATCGTCGCTGACTGGCGAGAGTGAGCCTGTTGCCGTTCGGTCCGGCGATCGATTGATGAGCGGTGCCGTCAATGGCGAATCGCCAATTGTCATACGTGCCCTACACCAGGCGCGAGATAGTCAGTACGCACAAATCGTCGAGCTCGTACGAGCAGCCGGGGACAGTCGGGCGCCGTTTGTACGAATGGCTGATCGGTATGCGGTGCCATTTACGCTGGTCGCATTTGTGATTGCTGGCATCGCCTGGGCGGTGTCGGGTGAAGCGCGCCGTTTTGCCGAAGTGCTTGTCGTGGCGACACCCTGCCCGCTATTGCTCGGTGCGCCAATCGCTATGATTAGCGGCATGAGTCGGAGCGCCAAACGCGGGATTATCGTCAAGAGCGGTACAATTCTCGAAACACTGTCGCATGTTCAGACGGCTGCATTTGACAAGACTGGCACACTGACGATGAATGAGCTCTCGATCAATGCGATTCATCCTATTGGTGTGAGCGAGAGTGAGTTTTTGACATATGTTGCAGCAGCCGAGAAAGAGTCAGTCCACATGACTGCGCTCGCAATTGTCGCAGAGGCAAAACGTCGCCGCTTGACGATACCCGATGCATCGGGTATTAAAGAAACACCAGGCAAGGGGATAGAGGTAACAGTTGATGGCAGGCATATCATTGCTGGCCGACAGAATCATTTGATCGATCAAGGAATCGATCTTGGGAGTGCTAGTCATCTTGGTAATACCGCGACGCATGTGGCGCGAGACGGTGTCTATATTGGATATGTGTCGTTTGCAGATACGGTCCGGTCAAATAGCTGTGTGACGCTTGAGCGATTGGCAGATCTGGGGGTGGGCGAGTTTGTCATGGTGACGGGCGATAATCGTGCGACTGCTGAGCGTATCGCTCATGAGCTTGGTATTGGCAATGTTCATGCCGAGTGCTTGCCAAAAGACAAGCTTGAAACAGTGCGAAATCTATCCCATCGACCAGTTATGATGGTGGGTGATGGCGTCAATGATGCGCCGGTTCTCGCCAGTAGTGATGTCGGTATCGCCATGGGAGCACGCGGTGCTACGGCAGCGAGCGAGTCAGCCGACGTGGTGATCATGCTCGATGATATCTCGCGGGTAGCCGATGCGATTTCGATTGCTCAGCGCACAATTCGGATTGCGCGGCAGAGCGTGCTGATGGGTGGTTTTGTCAGTATTGGTCTTATGATAGTGGCATCGACTGGCGTCATACCAGCTGTTATTGGCGCTGGCCTACAGGAAATCGTCGATGTTGCGGTAATATTGAATGCCCTGAGGGCGCACAGAGGCTAAGCCTCATCTAGTTGGTTGCTATGGGCTTGCAGAAGTCTTTATCTACGCACTTGGGTGTGGGCTCAGCCTCAGTCTGTCGCTATAGAAATAATCCCCTGACAAAGGGGATTATTTCTATGGGGCGAATGATGGGGGTTGAACCCACGGCCTCCGGTGCCACAAACCAGCGCTCTAACCAACTGAGCTACATCCGCCATATTACAATTACAACCACCGTATTGTAGCAAATTATGAGCGATCTGTCATCCGAAAGGATTGTATTTGCGGGGAGACGGTTCGACAAACCCCACTCTAGCAGCAGAATGAGGATCGATCGATGTGGATGTAGTATGTTGAACACCTGCGGCGTTTTGTTGTTGACGTTTTGCATAGGGAGAATTTGCCACTGGCCGTTGGTTGAAGGGTCGATTAGTACCATAGGTTTGGGGTTTTTGGTTAGGCGCTATCTCGGTATTATGCATGGACACTCGAGCCTCGCGTCGGTAATCATGCCGCACAGCAGCGTACTGATAAGAGGCTACTGCTTGTCGCCCATTTTCGATAGCACGACGAGCGCTATACGACGTATCGATCCGACGCTTGGGCTGAGCGAGAGGAGAGTGAGCCGCGGCGTCAGCCACGCCGCTCGAATGGGTTGCGCCATCACGCAGCTCATCGCGAAAATTATTTGCAATCGAATTAAACTTCATATGGTTTTATTATACGCTATCATTTTGATATAATCATGTCTGGTAACTCATGCGGGTGTAGTACAACGGTTAGTATGCAAGTTTTCCAAACTTGAGACGAGAGTTCGACTCTCTCCACCCGCACCAAATCGGAACTGAGTTAGAAGCGCACCAGCCATCATCAGATCATATGAGTTCTTGCAATGAATCAAGAGAAAGTGAGCTATTATAGCCCGGGTGCTTATTGCGCATTAATCTATAGATAGCATCCATGTCTCCGTCTACAATACCATCCAGCCATTTTTTAGCCCTAGCAAGTGATTTTTGCTCACGCTCTTGCTCACTAGGGCGTTTAATTTCAGGCTCAATGAGTTGGTATTTATATCCACCCCCAAGTACTTTGTTGGCAAGGTAATGGATGCGTTCACTGCTCTGATTTGGGCCGCGAACAATAGCAACATTCGTAATGTGTAGTGGTAGCAATAGGTTTTGCTTCGTGAAAAACAAATTACCAAGTGTGTCTTTTGACTCGGCCTCGACGAATACTTGATCAGCGGGAACACCAAGTGAGAGCGCATACTCTTTCATACTCTGCGCTTCGCTGATTGATGGCTTAAACGTCGCTTTGTAGCTGATATTACCGGTCATGATGATGCAGCTACTCCCAAATTTTGAAAAAGCATCGACGCCAAGTCGCACGCTATTCTTTGCATCAGGGCCGATATCGCCATGAGCATCAATACCGCATCCTAAAATAATGATTGCATGAGTATACGCTAGTCTCATTATAACAAAGGAGATGGTCACGAGGACCAACGTTTTTTTGGCAAGCAGGGTCTAACCCTAAACAGACCCTAAACGGATGAGAAAAGTGTGCTTGATCTCAAAGGTTCACCCCTAAAAGGTGTTAATTTTTACAAGTCTACAGATCGAGTGCAAGACAAATGAAAGTCACCTCTGGAGATTAGGAACTACAGGGAGGAATTGAGGTCACTCAATGCCCCAGCTTAGGGCTCATCATATCTGCTCAAGGTGAAACCCTGTCTTTACTGTTTTCGTGATTTGATCGAGGTAATGCTATCATAGTGTTTATGAGTATAGCGGCGAGAAAATATATGCGTGCTGCGAATAACATGTCGGGTACAGTTGTAGGTGCCGGTGCTGACCTCTATAGTATTATTGATGCTGGCGCGGTGGGTGAGACGTTTGTACTGACCGCTTCTCCCGCACAGCCATATCGTATCACTATGCCGTTGTCATTTAAATCTGGACAGACACTCTTTTCAAAAAGCGGGTCCGTCATAAAGGGTAGTCGTATTGTTAACGGATGGACTCAAGAAAGTGGCACAGGCTATTGGTATAAAGACATCGCCCTCAGTGACTATAGCAACCCCAGCGTACAGTCAAATATGACGGGCTATGCCTACAAAATAAGCGGCGAAGTCGATCAGGCACAAAAGCTGCAAGACACATTTCTCGATGGCACCCAGCTCAAACGCTATATGATAAAGAGCAATCTCGCGACGGGTGGATTTTATCATGATTTTAGCATAGGGCGAACGTATCTTTATGACGATCCTACTGGCCGAGTCGTCGAGGTATCGACTGCGACGGAAGCAATTCATGCCTATAATACTGTGACAGATTGCACGCTGAGCGGTATTACTTTTCAACATTTTGCTAGCACGCCACAGATGTCGGCGATTTATATCGAAGGTAATGGTTGGGAGATTAAAAATTGCGATGTATCGTACAACCATAGTATAGGTATTAAATTTGCTTTTGTAACAGGCGGACATGTCCATCACAACGGTCAAATGGGCATGGGGCAATTCAAAAGTAGCGGCACGTTAATTGAATACAACGAGTTTGCATACCAAAATTTTATCGGAGATTACTACGCGCTCGATTGGGAATCAGGCTCAATCAAATACGCAGTGTCTCAGAATTCGATTTTTCGGGGCAACCATTGTCATCACAATAGCGGTGTTGGCCTGTGGGCCGATATCGACAATGTTGGTCTGACGTTTGAAAACAACACGATTGAGGACAATGAAAGCTGCGGTATTCGTCATGAGATATCGTTTGGGGCTGTGATATGGAACAATACTGTCCGTCGAAATGGCTATGGCGCGACGAACGGCGTGTGGCGCACCAAAGACCCATCCGCGGCCGGACAAGGCGATTATTTTGCTCGCACCGGCAGTCCGTTTATGACCTCTGGTATCAACATCAACTGTTCGGGTGGGGTAGCGGGCGATAGCATGGCGACCATTGAAGTGTACGACAATACGGTCGAGTACAACCAAAATGGTATATTTTTGCAGCAGCGTAATCGCGGCACGAGCGTGGAATATCCCGCCAGGTTTTACCTCACGCAAAATGTCAAAGTACATGACAACCACGTCACCGTCACGGCTCGCACTGGCGATCAGTGGGGTGACAATGTCTCAGGTCTCGGCGCATACGAGGAGCCTCCTGCCGGCACGCGACGCGACTTTTTCTACAACTGGGGTAACGTGCTACAGAATAATACCTACTATGTTGATAATGTCTCGGCAGTTCGATTCAGTGGTTCTGACGGTGCAGCCGGCTGGAGTCGATATAATTTTTCGACTCACCAGAGTCGCGGCTTTGACGCAGGCAGTATATGTTTGAATGTTTGAGGTATCGAGGTATGGTTCCAAAGGTTCACCCCTGTAAGCTGTAGGCCGCCCCGTAAACTGTCAAAACCCTTTTAATTATTTTTTTGCAATTCCCGCCGTGTTTTTTTTGGAAGTTGAAAAGGGTGTTTTGGTTTGTCGGTTTTCACGCTGTTAGCGTGATATAATAACAGATATGAATGTTAGTATGATTACGAAAAATCATACCTATGACGATGGCTATATTGCTCTCGTCAATCTAGCGATTAACAACATACCCGATAAGATTAAAATCCAAGATTATGAATTGTTAAAAAAGAACGAGTTTCATATATCCATCATGGCGCTCAAACATCTTGCTCCTATGATAAACCCTGATAACCTCGAGCAAGCCAGCGAACAGCTAAAACAAGACTTTCTCGAATTTATCAAAGAGCACAATATGTCAAACTATAATCTCACTGGCGAGTATCGCTTAGTCAAACGCGATGAGCGCGTGACGCTTGTTGCAATGGCAAGGTTAGAAAATCTTGATAGCTTTTTTGAGTATTTGCGCCTAAAACATGTCATTGACCTTCCCTCGCAGCCTGCACACATCACTATGTATACTTTGCAGTCTGAAGCCGGTATCGGTATTTTGTCTGACGCCGAACTTCGGCGCGACAGTATCATTGTGAGTATTCCCGAGCTGGCTGACATGAAAGCTAATTATGTCAAAAATTGATACAGTTTTCTTCGACTGGGGCGGCGTGGTCGCTAACGATCCTGGCGATGATTTTCTAACACAGCTCTTGAAAAACATTGGTGCGACAGACGAGCAGGTCGCACATATATTCAAAACATATATGAAAGATTTTATGCGCGGGCTCATTAGCGAAACTCGGTATTGGCAGGAGATCAAGAAACACTATGGCTTATCTATACCTGATACTATTTCCGATGAGTTTAAAAAGTGGAATGGACTAGTTGCTAATCAAGATATTCTCAACCTGGTCGCAGAGCTAAAAAATCGTGGGATAAAGGTTGCAATTCTTTCGAATGTCATCGAGCCAACATATAACGTATTAAACCATGCAGGGTATTACGATTTGTTTGACGAGGTAATTGCATCATGCAAAGTAGGCTACGCAAAACCTGAAAAGCAAATATACCAGGTTAGTCTTGACCGCCTGAGTACGACAGCAGAGAGGTTGTTATTTATCGACGACAAGCAAAACAATTTAGAGCCTGCCGTGGAAATGGGCTTTCGTGTGATACTTGCACAAAACCCAGAGCAAATCATTCATGACATTAGAGATGCGCTAGCATGACAGATTTTGAAGACGCTCAAATAATCTGGGACTATATGCGTTTTGAGCAGCCGCTTAAAAAAGCTGATGTCATTATTGGTCTCGGTAGCACAGATATTCGCACTGCCGAATGGTGTGCAAAGTTATATCACGATGGTTATGCTCCATATATTTTGTTTACAGGGGCAAGAGGACGTATGACGCGCGAGGCGTTTACTGAGAATGAAGCGGACGTTTATGCGAAGCGAGCTATAGAGCTCGGCGTTCCTGAAAGCGCTCTCTTGAAAGAAAGCCGCGCCGCAAATACAGGCGAGAACATCATTTACTCTTATCAGCTCCTACAGGAAATGGGACTTAGTGCTAAATCGCTCATTATCGTTACGAAACCTTACATGCTCCGCAGAGCATACGCAACACTTATGAAGCAGTGGCCCGATGAAGCCAAGCCAGATATCCAATGTTCTGCGATCAATGTTTCTTTTGCAGAGTATTGTGAGGATAAAATGTATCCATTTGATTATGTAACAAATGTAATGGTTGGCGATTTACAGCGCATACGCGAGTATCCGAAACGTGGTTTTCAAATTGAGCAGGAAATACCCGTAGAAGTGACAAAAGCATACGACACGCTTGTTGGTGGCGGCTACACTAGACATTTGCTGTAGCGAAGTTGTCGGCTCCGCCGACTAGCGACGCCCTGACGCCTCCCCTGATTTTTCGGTGGACGGACCGACAAAACCAAGCTTTGTCTTTCGCTCACTCGTTCACGAAATCGGTTCGAACTTGGTTGTAAAACCTGACCAAATTCGGACTATTATAACTGTCATACTACCCGCGAGGGTATTTTTGGGTTGTCGCCAAGTTGGAGGTATCCGTCAATGTGGGCAAGGCGCGGACAAAATTGAGTGATGTGCTTGCCGTGTCGCAATAGTAGCACAATAAGCTTGTCTGAGTTTTCTGGATAGCTACATCTCTCGCACGGTCTCGATATCGGCCCCAATAGTATTGAGGCGGTTGGCGAAATCTTCGTAGCCGCGATTGATGCTATAGACATCGCGCAGGATTGATTTGCCAGGGGCGGCAAGCATGGCCAGCAATACGACGACACTTGGCCTGAGAGCTGGCGGTGCGACGACGTCGGCTGATCTCCAGCGAGTTGGGCCAGATATATAGACACGATGAGGGTCAATCATTTCGATCTGCGCGTTGAGTCTGGTGAGTTCCGTGAAATAAATAGCGCGGTTTTCGTAGCTCCAATCATGCAGTAGTGTACGACCCTCGGCAGCGGTCGCGACGAGTCCGAGAAACGGCAAATTATCCATATTAATACCAGGAAACGGCAGGCTATGCAGTTTATCCTTGGGCGCATGAAGCGTAGACTGCTTGATATGGACGTCAACAAGACGCGTCTTGCCATTGCGAGCGGGGTATTCATCACTGGTTGCGTAGGAGAGGCCCATGCCGCCCATGATAGCGAGTTCTAGTTCCATAAATTCAATCGGCACTCGACGTATTGTGATCTCGCTATTGGTGACGACAGCGGCCGCTACCAGACTCATTGCTTCGATAGGGTCTTCACTGGGCGCGTAGTCAACGTCTTTGTTGATAGACTTGACTCCGTGGATCCGCAAAATAGTTGTACCAATACCATCGATCTTAACTCCAAGCTTTTGCAAATAAAAACACACGTCTTGCACCATGTAGTTGGGGCTGGCATTGCGTATTGTTACCTCGCCGTCATAGAGAGCCGCTGCCATGATGACATTTTCGGTGACAGTATCGCCCCGCTCGGTGAGTAATATGTCACGGGCAACTCGACGTCGGCGGGTGGTGGCCTGGTACTGATCAGCGGTAGCTTCGACCGAAAGGCCAAATGGCGCCAGGCCAGTGAGGTGGGGCTCTATGGTGCGCGTACCGAGGCTACAGCCGCCAGCGAATGGTATCGCGAAATGTGTGTATTGGTGGAGGAGGGGACCGAGGAACATGATGACAGTGCGAGTACGTTTGGCGGCGTCGACATCCATGTTTTCGAGCTTGAGTCGTCGGGGCGGATCGATTTCAAGATCATTATTATCGAGCCAGCGAGTTCGGACGCCTATGCTTTCGAGTACCTCTATGATGCGATTGACCTCCTCTATACGCGCTACGCGGCGGAGAGTAGTTTTGCCTTTGTTGAGGAGTG
>DDER01000019.1 GCA_002336735.1 Candidatus Saccharibacteria bacterium UBA1949
ACAGGTACAAGACGTTGAGTATATTTTTAACAAAAGATCGAGAAAACGCTACAATTGGAGAAACCCGTTTGAAGAACGAGCGCAAGTTATGGGTATGGTTGGTGGAAAGGTTGGGGGTGGAGTTTAGGTACGTACTAGCTCACACCCTTAGCAACAAAACAAGACCCTCAGTCGTACACTAGAAGTTGCACCAACTAGTAACGAAACGAGGGTCTATGAGTTATTCTAGCAGCCCCTATGCACCGCGGGCGAGACGCGATGCCGTCAACCGTGTACTCTTGCGCGGTGAGTCTGCGGCAGCAGTCGCTCGAAGTGTTGGCGTTCACCGAGCAACGGTTGGCAAATGGATAAAGAAACGTGAACGCCTAGGGCTCGATGGACGCGAGCTCATCCCAACCGAACCGCCGATCGCCCATTCGCACCCAAACCAACTCCGTAGCGATGTTGTCGCAGCCATCGTTGCTGAGCGAAAGCGTACTGGTCGCTGTGCAGAGATTATTCACCTTGAGTTACTCGACAAGGCTATCGTCGTCAGTCTCTCGAGTATTAAGCGTACGTTGCGTCGCCAGGGGCTCACCCGTTCTGAGAGTAAATGGAAACGGTACCGCGCCCACATTGAACGACCTTGGGTAGATGCACCTGGCGTATTGGTGGAAGTGGACACCATCCACTTCATGCGGCCAGATGGGACGCGCTGGTATGTCTTTACGCTCATTGACCTTTACTCACGAGCTGTGTACGCCGAGTACTCTCCCAGGTGTAACCAGCGAGCCAGCTACCAGTTTGTACTGCGAGCACAGGACTACCTAGGCGTGAGATTCTCTATGATCCAGGCCGACAACGGCAGTGAGTTTGGTGCATGGTTTCATGACATGCTTCAGGCGAAGGGCGTTGCCCTTCGCCATACGAGACTGCAGTGCCCAAATGACAATGCACACATCGAGCGATTTAACCGCACAATCCAGCAGGAATGTCTTTCGCCTCTTGTTGCAGAGCATAGAGTTCATGAAAAGCTTTACTGGTATCTCCAGTATTACAATTGGCATCGCAGACACCTTGGAATACAGGGTAGATTACCTGGGCAGTTGTTGCCATGGCGCTGAACCTGCTACGTAGGGATTGACCCTATATTCTCTATATTCCCAACGCTATATTCTCATAAAGCACATACTGATCCAGAGTGGATAAAGGAGATTGAAGAACTACGAAAAGTAAGTTTAGAGAAACGGGTTCAACAGGGGGTATAATATAAAAGTAGTGTTTAAAAGAGAGGTAAGACTTTGGGAACCGAAAAAGCTGTACTAGAAAATGCATTCGCTTTGCCTGTGCTTTTTCTTGCCTCGTTTTTTCTGCAAAACCTATCAATAAAATGCGAAGTATCCCAAGAAGAGGGTTCCATATGAAGATTGACTTGCACTGCCATACTCAGGCTATACGTCGTGGGGAAGTTGCGTCAAGAAATGCAACGAGGGAACTTTTTTGCGAGAAAATAGCGGTTGCAAATGTAAAAATTGTAGCAATTACCAACCACGACATATTTGATAGGTCTGAATTCGAAAAGCTTCAAAATGAGGTGGGAGACGCATGCTGTCTTTGGCCTGGCATCGAATTTAATGTTATTCATGACGATGAAAAATATCACATGAATGTCGTGGGTAGTCCCAACAGTTTAGATGCATTTGAGGCTGCGGTGCTGAGTGCTACAAATGAAAAGTCGGGTGAATTTGATGTCACTCTTGATGAAGTTCTCAGTTCGTTTTCTGGGCTGGATGTACTTTTCTTGCCTCATTTTGGCAATAAAAGCCCTGCTATCTCAATGCAAAAACTTGCAGATCTTCATAAAAAAGTACCGAACAGGGATAGAGTTATCTTGGAAGATTCAAACAGTACATCTACTGCAATACTTTCAAGTCATGGATTTAGAACTATTACGGGCAGCGACGTGCAAGACTGGTCGAAATATCAGGATAGCGATCTCTCAGAGCTTCGAATTCCCGTCGATACGTTTGAGCAATTTTGTATGTTTTTGGACAGAGACTCGGTCGTTATAAAAACTCTTCTCGATAAGAGTCTTTACAAGGTCTACCAAGGCCAGCCTAGCAAAGAGGACGAGTCGGTCAAAGTTAGTATACCGCTATATAGTGAGGTGAACATTATATTCGGCGACAAAGGGACGGGCAAGAGCCAAATCATCGAAAGTGTTAGGAAGAAGATGGAAGCCGATGGTCTCTCTGTTGCAACATATGTCAGTAGCCAAAAAGATGAACGAATTAAATCACTTCTCGATTCTTCATCTATGCTGCGCTTGGCTGATAAGTTAGGCTACAGCGATTGTGCTGAAGAATTTAAACTTATTGCTGAATGGGGCGATGCGGACATAGAGCTTCTTCAGACATATCGAAGACATGCAGATACAAAAGATAAGGCCGGGAACAAAGACAAGATTAAAATTACAGATCAGCAAGTTCTACCATATGATGACGATAGACTTAATGCTGTTGGTGAAGATTTGGATTTTGCGGTGCACGCAATCGAGGACATAGATTCAATTAAAGGGGAATACATTGATTCATCCGAACAAGAGGAAATTTCAAATCGTCTCAAAAACCTAAAGAAAGCAATTGGCAAGAAAAAAGTTGAAGAAGTCGTCGAGAAGCATAGTAATCAGCTGATGATCTTTACTAATCGACGCATAGGTGCGATCGTTTCGTCTAATACGGGCATTGTTTCAAAGCCAAACTCATCGGGCTTCTATGAATACGCAAAAAATCGATTAGCACTTTATCGTGCAACTAATATAATACTAGCCAACCTATCACCAAAACAGCACAAGGAGCGAGTTTTCTTTGGAAGCATTGGCGACAAGGGAGAATTGTTTATTGAAAGTAGCTGGAAGATGTATGATGCAGATTCAAGGTATGATGAATATCCGGGATCACCCAATATTACTACTCTCAAGGATGCTCTAGCTAGCATAAAACGTGTTCGTAAAAATGCTTTTTCTGATGACCCAGAGACCTGCTTAGACGAGTATAGAAAATTCTATGAGGAAACATGTATTGATACAATCAGTAACTTTGTTGGCGTGAAGAGGTATATTGTTGACAACGACTATAATCCTTATGATCCATCAAATGGTGAGCGTGCTATTGTCATGATCCAGAGAGATTTAAGCGAAGATAAAGATGCTTATCTTCTCGATGAGCCAGAACTCAGTCTTGGAGGGACGTACATCGACAAGGTAATCAGACCTCGTATCACTGCACTGGGCAAATCAGGGAAGACTGTTTTTATAGCAACCCACAATGCGAATATTGCTGTAAGAACACTACCCTACAACACTATATTTAGACAGCATAGTAAAGAAGGCTATGAAACCTATCTTGGAAACCCCTTCACAAACAAGTTGGTAAACAGTGACGGCAAAGAGCTGGACTGGAAAGTGGTTAGCATGGAGGTTCTTGAAGGTGGAGAGGACGCATTTACTGAACGAGGAGAAATATATGAAGCAGGGGGTATACCTGCATGATTGAGGTAAGCACAAAGATTCTAACAGAAGAAAGTATTGATTATCTAGAATTTACATTCAGTAATGATGTAGTTAGAGTAAACATTAATGATGCAACAGATAGTGTATCACTAAAGTCCGTGTTCAATAAGATCGTCAAGCTATTACTTACAAACGACGTTTCAATGAAAAGCCTAGAGGTTGATGAATCCATGGATAAACGCTTACTCATAGAAGTTTTCCAGGAATATATAAAAGATTTAAATCAAGAAGTAATAAAAATAAGAGCTCAGATTAGAGCGTCTGAGGGTAGCGATGAATGAAATAATTTGTCCCCACTGTAAAAAAGCATTTAAAATTGATGAAGCTGGCTATGCTGACATCCTAAAGCAAGTTCGAAATCGTGAATTTGAACAGGCACTACATGACCGACTTGAAGCTGCGGAAAAAGAAAAGTTCAGTGCTGTAGAACTGGCGCAAGAAAAGACAAAGAGCGAGCTGCGGACTGAATTCGTAAAGCTGCAAAAGGAGATGTCCGAGCTTCAGTCTGTAAAAAATGCCGAGATTGCAAAACTACAGTCAAAGTTAGAATCAACTGAAATCGAAAAGAAACTTGCTCTAACGGAAGCAACTAACAAAATCCAGAAAGAGCGTGACGAGCTCGCTAACAAATTACAAAGCAAAGATACAGAAGCTAAATTACTCGAATCTTCGTTGAAAAACAAATACGAAACCGAACTCAAATCTAAGGATGAGATGATTGCCTACTACAAGGATATGAAGGCGAAGCTATCAACAAAGATGGTGGGTGAGACTTTAGAGCAGCACTGCGAGTACGAGTTTAATAGTTTACGCGCGACGGCTTTCCAAAATGCATATTTTGAAAAAGACAACGACGCTAGTGATGGCACTAAAGGCGACTACATCTACCGTGAAAATGACCAAAGTGGCGCAGAGATTATTAGTATCATGTTCGAAATGAAAAATGAAGGTGATGAGACAGCTACTAAGCATAAGAATGAAGATTTTCTTGCTAAACTTGATGCTGATCGTAAGAAGAAGAGTTGTGAGTATGCTGTACTAGTGACATTACTCGAATCTCAAAACGAGCTCTACAATGGTGGGATCGTGGATATGAGCCATAAGTACCCCAAGATGTATGTCATTCGTCCACAGTTTTTCATTCCAATCATTTCAGTGCTTCGAAACGCTGCACTAAATTCAATGACATATAAAAATGAACTAGCAGCTGTTCGTGCACAAAACATCGACATTACTAATTTTGAAGAAAATATTGAAGACTTCAAAACTGCATTTGGTAAGAATTACGAATTAGCGGGACGTAGATTCAGTGAAGCTATCGATGGTATCGATAAAACCATCAAGCAACTTGAGAAAACAAAAGCTGCCCTAGTTTCAAGCGAAAACAATCTTCGTCTTGCAAATAACAAAGCGCAAGATTTAACCATCAAAAAACTAACCAGTAGCAATCCTACCATGCAACAGAAATTTGAGGACTTGAAAGGGTGATGTTAAGATGAATTGGAATGATGTAAAAGACAAAAGTGGTACATGCAACATAAGTGCTGATCTAAGTATAGTCAAAGAGTTTTATACTCCCGAATCTGCTCAGAAGATTATTGATGAACGAGGCGCCAGGGCTTTTTGCGAAGAAGCAAACAAGAAGATAGGCGATAAATCGATAGGCCGTAAATTGAGTTATATTTTAGGAAAACCAGATATGCTGATCGATATCCATTACTCAATAAATCTTGTCGGTGGTTGAGGTGAGCCAAGAACTCATTTCAATACACACAGCTATCGCTGCAAGTGGTTTTTGTTTTCAGCTCAATAAGCCACCACCAGGTTGTAAGTTCGAGATCATTATTACAACAATGTGTCCTGAACAGCGACAAGTAACGGGTGTTTCGCATCGCCCGGTGCGGCTGGAAAGTATTGCTGCGCTACATGCCACATAATCATTCCGCCGATACCGCGTGTTTTGATGTACTGGGCTTTGGCTGCGATGGATTCGGGGTCATCATAGCTGAGATAATTCACGGCAGGTGAGCCGACGGCAGTATTTGACCAGAGGTAGGGCACCTTTGCTGTCACATCCCATACACGTGTCATATTTGGTAGGTAGTTGTTGACGATCACATGATATTTGAATGTTTCGTCAGCGCCGACAAAAGCAGTGAAATCTTGTTTCGGTGCGGTGCATCCGGTGAAGCCACAGCCAAATGTACCGACGCCAATTCCAATTTTGCGTGCAGCGATACCGGCCGATAAACATCTGCTCACATCAAACTCAATATCCATTGGTGTGGTTGTGCCATGGCCGTATAGTGGTGATGAGTGCCATGACTGCCATCCTGAAAAATTGTATGCCATGCCATAGGTCATGAGATTGATGATATCTACTCGTTGACCAATCGCGGCGAGATTTGTTTGAGAAATATAAAACGATTGGCTATTGGCATTGAACTGTCCAGAGCAAATAGCGATCACAAGCTGTGGTCGCGCTGCCTTTATGGCATCAAGAAATGATAATAAATTTGGTATGTCTGCATCATGCAATGGTTCATAATCTACATCGATTCCATCATAATAATGTGTATCAATATGTGCAAGCAAGGCTGATACGAGCGCCAAACGAGTACTACTTGTTGATAATGCAGCGGTAAAATTACTGTATGTACCAGCTCCGCCGATAGTAAGAAATGCTTTTTTACCGGCTGCATGTGCGCCTGTGATCACGGCATCGGCCCAAGCTTCTCCCGTGCTGCTGTCGCCGCGAAAATAACTAGTATCTAGTCCACCGTCTGGGGTTGCCTAAACTGAAAATACCATGGCATGTGTTATGCCACGCCATACTATAGCACTGGGTGGCATAGAATAGTCATAGCCAGCAATATACCCCATACTACGATAGGAATGAGAGGCTACTCTCGCGCGACGCCTTGACGATATACTCATCATGCATAGTATAAGCCTATGAGACAAATAATAGTAATCCCTCGTCTCATAACGGTTCGGTGTTCACTCATCCGGAATAACTGTCAACCATTCTAGGGCCGGCTGCGTACGACCTGTGATGTGGTCACTAGTGGCGGCGGGGAGGGTTTTTCTGCCCCCTGTCGTTATACTAAAAAATTTAGTATGGCAAGAAGTGCTATAATAGACCTACTAGACTGTCCTAAGAATTTTGCTATCGCTACCAACTCTTTTCTTATCATGATTTAGGTTATCACTAAAAATGAGGAGAAAAGACCATGATTTCATTTGTATGGCCACCCGGTGAGCCGATGCTGGCGGGCACCGGCGGTTCCGAAACCTATACCGCCGGCCACGTGCGCGAGCTGCTGCGGCGCGGCATTGCTGCTCAAGTAGTGACAATTGGCCACGGCACAAACGATGGCCGGCAAGACTTTTCCGATATACCGTTTGTGAATTTTGAACAGCCGTCAGCGTTAGAAAAACTGCCTGGAACGATAGTTTTTGTCAACAAAGCCTATATGGTGCCAACACTGAAAAAAGCTGCTATTATATTGCATTGTTCGATACCAAAACAAAAAGACAAGCTGCGCTACCAGGGGTATATTGCTGGTAAAACGGTGATTGCCACCAGTATATATAGCGGGCAGCAATGGGCGTTATACCTAGACATTCCGTATTCGAAAATAGAAATAGTACTGCCGTTTGCCGACCCAGTGTATGGCAATGTACGGCGGCTGAAGTCGCCCCGCAAAACCCGTATATTGTACGCCGGGCGATTGCACCCAGAAAAAGGCATCTATACTATTTTGGAAATGATGCACCAGTCAGACATGCAGTCTGCTGACTATCAGCTGCGGATTGTGCTGGCGGGTCTGCATGTAGATGTGGGGCGGGAGATTGCCCGTATGCTCCGCGGGTATCCTTATGCACAGCTGATACAATCACGCAAAACTGTGCAGTCGATGGCTGAACTATTGGCAAAAACTGATATATTGCTGATGCCTTCGGTATTTGCCGAGCCGTTTGGCATGTTGTCGATAGAGGCGCAACACGCTGGCTGCCGAGTGGTGGCGAGCAACGTGGGCGGGTTGCCCGAAACCAACTGCGGTTTGCTGACGCTGGTCGAGGCGCGGAGTCCGCTGGCGCTAATCACAGGTATCAAACAAGCGATTGCGCTGGGGCCAGCAACCAAAAAACAGCGTGATCATGCAGCGGGGTTGTTTACGCTAGATAGGTCGGTAACACATTTGTTAGCAGCACTGAAAATAGAGTAGGCAAGCTAAAACGATGCTTTTTCTATGTCCTATGAAGCAATAAGTCTACGCGTCATTCTTTTGCTAGACTTCCTCTATAAACCCGTCCGATTGATGACTCCACAGGGTCGCATAGGTGCCACCCGCGGCCAACAATTGGCTGTGCGTGCCGTCTTCGACTATTTTGCCTTCTGACAACACAATGATACGGTCCAGCTTGGCAATGGTCGATAGGCGGTGGGCTATCACGATGCTGGTGCGGCCTTTCATCAGGATGCCGAGGGCTTGCTGAATTAGTTTTTCTGACTCGCTGTCGAGGGCACTGGTAGCTTCGTCTAGTACCAGCATAGGCGCGTCTTTCAAAATCGCCCGCGCAATGGCAATGCGCTGCCGCTGCCCGCCGCTGAGTTTGATGCCGCGCTCGCCAACTAGGGTATCAAGACCACGGGGCAGGTCTTTAATGAACTCCCACGCGTTAGCCTTTTTGGCCGCCTCAATAATCTCTGCCTCGCTAGCATCTGGCTTGCCATAAGCTATATTTTCGCTGAGTGGGCGGTGAAACAAAAGCGGCTCTTGTGGTACGTAGGCAATTGATTTTCGCAAACTTTCCCGGGTAACGTCTGCGATATTTTGGTCATCAATGCGTATCTCGCCACTGTCGATAGTGGCAAATCTCAGCAGCAGGTTGGTAAAGGTTGTCTTGCCGCTGCCACTATGACCAACCAACCCGACACGCTGGCCTGGGCGAACAGTGAGTGAAAACTGGTTAAAAATATGTACACCCTTGCCTTCGTCATGCGCAAACGAGACGTTGTCGAATTCAATATGACCGCGACTGACCTGCAATAGTTTTGTTGAAGTGTCATCCAGACTATACTGGCTAGTCAGTATCTCGACCATGTCGAACGAGTCGCCCATCAGGCGGTTGTAATTGCGCATGATACTGTCCATTTCCCATAGTTGCCGCGAAACAGTCAATGTATAGGTAAGTAGCAGATAAACGGTGCCAATAGAAATCAACTGGTGTTCGGTTGCCGAGACAGCCGCTATTAGGGCTCCGCCAGTTACTACCACTAATAGGCTGGAATACACAGTGCTGGTACGAAAAAATCCCCACATCGAAGCGAGCGAAGTGTTGCGCCACGTGTTGGCATGTTCGACACTACGAGCGTACTCTTGCGCCTCATTGCCAAAAGCCTTGACGGCGCTGATGTTCGACACCATGTCGGCTAGGTAGCCGCTCAGTTTGGTCGAGGCTTGGGCTTCTTGTGTGTTCAGCTGACGCTGAAAGCGCGAGCCAAGATACACCGCCACCGCAAAGACCACCGATACAACAGCAATAAACACCGCGTACTGCCATAAGTAATAGCTAGAAATCACAATCGTAGCCACAATTGATGTCACAACGGGCACAATCTGCCAAATGATAGTATCCCAAAATCGTTCGAACCCACCAGTTAGTTTATTGGTTTGGCTGACCAACGAGCCGCCAAAACGATTGGCATGAAAGCCCATGCTTTCGTGAGCTAACTTCTTGAATACATCGGTATAAATATCGCGCTGACCGCTGACCTCAAAACTCCAGGTGGTATATAAGGCAATTCGCCACAAAACTACCTCACCTAAAAACTGAGTCACAATATACAACATAATCATTGGCCAGGTACTACCAAGCGTCACCGAACCCGCTTGAATGCGATTGATGATACCCGATAATATCAACGGCCCAATAAATGAACTAGCCAGAACGGCAAGCACCGGCGTTAAGAGCGATACTGTCCGACGCACCCAGTACGGCTTTGAGTAGTGCCAAAATAAATAAAGGGTGTTTTTTTGCATAGACCTCCTATGGAATTGCATTAGACAGTGTCATTATTTGTTTCGTTAGCGGTCTTGCTCGTCAAGACGTACACGAGTAGCCAGAACCACGATGGTTGATGGTTTATGGTTCATGGTTCATAGTATCTCTTATTGTATGACAGGCTGTGAGATATGCAAAATTTTTTGCAAGAGCACCGGCCTAGTGGAGATATAAATAATTGTAGTGCTATTGCTCCCGGGCTGGCACCGGTTACCAATGATGGCTGGTTCTGGATTGGTAACTAGAGTCTGATTTGATATAATTATTCCTAGAATACACTGACAATACCTACAATGATAAAGATGAAAAAAAATAACAATCGGTGGTATCACTATAGTCGACATCATTTCGTCGTAGGACTCTTGGTTATTATGGCGGCAGTGGGCACGCTGCCAATTCCGGTACAGGCAGTAGACTTCACGATGCGTACCGGTCACTATGTCGGCACGGGTGCCACCAATACTATTAGCGGACTAGGGTTTCAGCCGCAACTCGTCATCGTCAAATCATCCACTGCGGCAGGGGTCGCGGTTTTCAAATCAAGTGCTATGCCAGCGAATGCCACGGCTTTTTTTAGTGCCACAGCTGATAACACGGCAACAAGTATTACGCTTACGAGTGATGGATTCACCCTCGGATCACTTGCAAACGTCAACTCTACGAATGTATTATATCGCTGGATTGCGTTCAAAGACTCAGACTGCACCTCTACGGGGTATCTCTGCGTTGGCACATACACAGGCAATGGCACGTCACCACGGGCTATTACAACAGGCTTCCAGCCCCAAATGGTCGTTGTTAAACGCTCTACGGCTGTAGCGGCACACTTTCAGACGGCGACGATGGGGGCAGCTCGTACGGAATTTTTTACTTCGACAGCTGCCGATACGACAAGTGCGTATATCGCAGGGTTTTCAACGACCGCGTTCAGTGTCGGTGCTACGGACAATGTGACTGGCGGAGTGTATTATTATCTGGCATTTCGCGGAGGTAATGGCAAATTTTCTCAGGGACAGTATACCGGTAACGCTGTTGATAATACGAATATATCTGGGCTAGGTTTTAGGCCTGATTTTGTTCTCATAAAAAATAGCACCAATGCAACCACCAATAATCGCCGATCGGTCATGTCGATGGACAAGCATTTTGGTGATCATGCAAGCTATGTTGGTGATGCAGTGGCCGATGCAGTCAATATGATTCAGGGTATGCAAACTGATGGTTTTCAAATAGGCAGTGGCGGCAATACAAATGGTAGTACCTCGATACATTATTGGTTTGCATTTGGTGGTGGCCTGGCGATGCCAGCAGGTACTGGTACGTTTACGATGGCAGGGCAGTTACACGGGCGACGGCACAGCACGATCTGTCACAGGGATAGGTTTTCGACCAGATCTAGTGATTATCAAAGACAACTCCACCAACTACGCGGTCTTTCGTATTCGGCAGATGCCCGGGGATGCGACGGCATACTTTGCTAACCCAGTAGTGGTTTTTACGGGAGGGATCACGTCATTAAACGTCGATGGATTTAGCCTTGGTACAAGTACGATCATCAATACTTCTGGAAATATCTATCACTGGCAGGCATTTGGCAATGCCTATAGTAGTGAAAAATATAGCGGCGCGGCGGATTTTGCGACAGGAGTATACTACGGTAACGGTATTAATAATCGTAACATCACTGATATGCCTTTTCAGCCAGATTTTGTTGCAGTCAAAGCTAATAGCGCAACAGCAGGAGCTTTTCGTACCAGCGCAGCAGTGGGGGATCTGACAAGTTCATTTGGTGCAACAGCTGAAGCAGCCGGCCAGATCAAGGCTTTGTCGGCAAACGGGTTCCAGGTGGGTACGAGCACGATCAGTAATGCTAGTGGTGTTTTGTATGGTTGGTTTGCATTCAAGCAAAGCGCAAATTTTGTAGTGGGTAGTTATGCCGGTAGTGCCAGCGCGCAGCAGATTGCCACTGGGTTTTGGCCAGATAGCGTGTGGGTCAAAAATACTACTGCCGTGGGTGCTGTGCAGCATCCATCGACGTTGGCAGGTGATAACACGCAAGCGTTCTTAAATGTTGCCAATAGTGCGGGTATGATAACTGGGTTTACTGCTACTGGGTTTTCAGTGGGAACGAATGCCAGCGCTAATACATCGGGTGCTACATATCGATATGCGGCCTGGCGCGTACCGCCAAATGGCTCACTTACAGTGGGTTTTGTGGATAATGCCGGTACGCCGATTGCGACGCCATCTTTTGGGTTTCCTAATCGTCCAATGATCAGCAATTGCACTGAGAGTGTGGGGACATTTGGGTCATCGTCGCAGCGGATTCGTATTGCAAACATGTCAGCCAATGACCGTTGGTCGCTAGCACTTGAAGCGACAGATGGGCCGCTCGCTACCTGGAGTAATAGCGGCAATACGCAACAATTTGATTTTAATGATATTTTTGGTACACAAAGTGGCTGTAGTGATGGTAGTGATGGAGATGATCTCGCAGGCAAACTCCGTATTGAACCCAGTACGATGACTTTAGCGGCACAAAATGGTTGTAGCACGTCTGGTATTAGCCTAGGCTCGGATGCAAACTACAATGAGGGTATAGCCGACTCGCTGACACTGCTCACAGCGGGCGCTGGTACCAATATAGAGTGCTACTGGGATATGTATAATATGACCATGCGCCAGACGGTGCCAGGACTTCAGGCGCCTGACACCTATAGTCTTGACCTCACCCTGACTGTGACGTCATTTTAGATATAGCGTCGGCTTAGCGGGATCGATCAGTAGCTGCATGAGGGGCGTGTGGTACAAACGTCAAAGCGGTGCCGGTTTTGCCAGCTCGGCCAGTACGGCCGATACGGTGGACGTAATCATCATAGGTTTTGGGCGGATCAAAATTGATAACATGCGAGATATCAGCAATATCGATGCCGCGCGCAGCGACATCTGTCGCGACGAGCACTCTCACTTCGCCGCGTTTGAAACTCGTGAGGGCGCGGGTACGCTGGCTTTGTGATTTATTACCATGGATCGCGGCCGACGGAATGCCTTGTTTGGCTAATGTATCTGAGAGCCGCTGGACACCATATTTCGTGTCGCCAAAAACGATGACTTTTTCGAAGTCGCTTTTCGTCAGGAGTTCGGTCAATAAATCGATTTTGTGCGTTTTGTCGCGGGCGTGGATGATATCTTGCTCGATGTGATCGTTCGTCGCGTTTTTGATGACAGAGACGGTGATAGGATCATGCATAAATGCTTCGACAATGCGCTGAACATCGGGCGTCATCGTGGCACTATAGCAGTATGTCTGACGTCCAGGGGGTAATTCGCTCGCAATCAAACGAATATCAGCGACAAATCCCATATCACACATGCGAT
The DNA here is from genome assembly GCA_002336735.1 of Candidatus Saccharibacteria bacterium UBA1949. Taxonomy (GTDB): domain Bacteria; phylum Patescibacteriota; class Saccharimonadia; order Saccharimonadales; family Saccharimonadaceae; genus Saccharimonas. Next base: position 13,001 of record DDER01000019.1, read on the forward strand.
CGGCTTCGTCAAGCACAAATGACGAAACGGTCTGCAATCGCAGAACACGACGCTGGATCAGGTCTTTGACTCGTCCAGGGGTACCGATGATGATATGTGGTCCGCGCTGGACGGACTGTATCTGGCGGCTGATATTCATCCCGCCGACGACTAGGGTTGAATATAGTTTCTGTCCAGCTGCAAAACGACGAAATTCTTCGTCTATTTGCTGTGCAAGCTCACGTGTCGGCGCTAGCACGAGGGCGCTAACTGGCGAACGTTGGCGAGATAATTTCTCAATAATCGGGAGTAGGAACGCCGCAGTCTTGCCCGTTCCGGTATTGGCAAGACCGATAATATCGCGACCAGCAAGTCCGGCCGGAATCGACTGATCCTGTATGGGCGATGGTATTGTGTAGCCGATATGATCGAGCATCGCCACGGTCTGCGGCGACAGACCAAAGTCGCGAAACGTATGTGTGGGTACATACGGTATTTCAGCCTCGGCAGCTATGGCTTTGTTGGTGAATCGACGAGGGTTAATAGCCGAAGATTTAGGTGAGTTTTTGTGTGAGCGTGGTGCGAACCGCGGACGACGCCGTGGAGCACGCGAATAATGAGATTGTTGCATGAATTACCTTTCCTGCACGTTAGTGTGATGAACGACAAGAATTAGAAATAATACATGTATTCACCCAGTAGTGTCTCTACTATTGATAATTATAGCACAAACATAATAAAAACACAATACCTTGATAGTATAAATCTTGCTTAACGGTCAGTATCCTGGCTTCACGAGCAATAATCTTTGCTATACTACAATCATATGCGCGGTCTCTGGTTGCCTTTAGGGAAAATAAATCAACGGTCCTCTAGCCATCGAGCAGCGACGTTGGTTTCGGTGACGATTTTGTTAATAGGAATTATTGCCTCCAGCCTATTTGCGACTGCAGTGGCAAATCAAAACGCCATCAACTATGGTATGCGACTTGACCAACAAAAAAGCGCTATGCGTGTACATGTTACGGAGCGAATGGCAAGCTATAGTAGGCTGCTTCTTGCGGCATCAACCCTCCACACCCTCAAAGGTACTATGGATAGCAAAGAGTGGGAGGACTTTTACGCCAGCATGCATGTCAGTGAGGAGTATCCCTCTCTGCTTGGGATTGGCTATGTCGAGATCATCAAAAGCAATGATCGACTAGCTTTTCGCGACGCCATGCGTGCTGAAGGGTTTGGTGATTTTGCAATTTATCCAGTTAGCAAAAATGATCAACATGCAATCATCAAATACATTCAGCCATTCGATGCTCTCAATCAGCGTGCTCAGGGCTATGATATGTATACCGAAAAGATGCGCACCGAAGCAATGCGTCAGTCATGCCAGAATAATGCATTGACTTTATCGGCGCCAGTGAGATTGGTACAGGATGAGCATGAGTCTGCTACTGCCAATGTCGGCGTGTTGATCTATTACCCTATTTATCACGGTGAGGTTGTATCTGTTCCTGTCGAAAATCGGTGTGCGATGCTCGATGGTTTTGTGTATCTCGTGCTGCGCCCGGGCGATATTGTAGATCGGTATTTTACTAATATGCGTGATGACTCTGAAAAAAATGTTGATATTCATCTTGATGACACCACGGCAGCTCAGGCGCAAACACTGTATCGCAAAGACAACTCGACCGCCCTGGCTACTAAACAGCGCCAATTTTCTAGCACATTCTCGGTTAATAACCGAACATGGCGTATGACGGTAGCTGGTCGTGATGCCGAAATTAGTGTGCTGATCGGGCCGTTGACTATCTTCCTGCTCGGGCTGATACTGAGCACAATATTTGCTTATAGTGTTTTGTTTGCGCTGCTGACGCGCATACGAAAAGTCGAAGCGGGATACGAGCAGGAAGTTCAGCGGACTAAAGATGAGCTCCTGGCGCTAGCGTCGCATCAGTTGCGAACGCCGGCTAGTGGCGTCAAACAATATATCGGTATGCTAAAGGCTGGCCTTGTGGGAGATCTCAGTCCAACTCAACGAGATGTTATTCAAAAAGCCTACGATGCCAATGAGCGACAACTAGAGATTATTAATGAGCTACTCTATGTTTCAAAAATCGATGCTGGTCAGCTGCATTTAGCCCCTGCTGAGGTAGATATGTCGGCGCTTGTACAGCAAGTTGTGGATGATTTTGCCGAACAAGCTGGTATGAAAAATATTACGTTGGTGTATCGGGGCGGTGCCAAGCCTAAGCGTCTTGTGGTCGATGATCGATATGTAACGATGATCGTTGAAAACCTCATCAGTAACGCAATTAAATATTCCTACCCATCCTCAAAAGTAACGATATGGCTCAAAGACGAAGCAAGTCATATGTCAGTTTCGGTTATTGATCGTGGCGTTGGGCTGCCGAGCGATGCGATGCAACGCATATTCAGCAAGTTTGATCGCGTTCATAACCCATTGTCGAGATCAGAGGGGGGTAGTGGCCTGGGATTATTTCTTGCAAAGCAACTAGCACTTGCCCATCGTGGCGACATACAAGTTGAATCAGTTGCTGAAAAAGGCAGTACGTTTCGTCTCATCCTGCCAAAGCACGCACCATACGATACTCAACCAGTGGTTGATCTACATTTGCAAGATGACGTATAGTAGGGGTATATGAGTCAACACACAGCTACCATCTTGATCATCGAGGATGACCCAGCGCTCAGTGATGCGTTTGGTATGATGCTCACACACGGTGGCTATCAGACTGAAAATGCCTATAATGGACAAGAGGCGCTCGAATACCTGCGGTCACATACGCCCGATATGATTATACTTGATATCTTGATGCCAGTGATGGATGGTCGAGAGTTCTTGCAGCAATTTAAGAACCCGATGGGTATTCCGATATTGGTGCTTAGCAATCTTGATGCAAAAGATGAAATCGAGCGCGTCACGGAACTCGGAGCAACGCGCTATATGCTCAAATCCGGCACAACACCTCCTGTGCTGATCAAGACCGTTGCTGAGATGATTCACGCCTAGGCCACTGATGGTGGTCAAAGAGAGTGCGTAATCATGATACTATTTCTTATAAATATGTGACTTATTTCACACCATCCCCGCCTAACTGCTCGTATAGTAATAACCATCATTAATAAAAGATGTACAGTTTTGTACAAAGGAGAATTACATACATGGGTGAAATAATTGCTTGGGTTGTGATCGGTGCATTGGCTGGCTGGATCGCGTCTATGATTATGAAGACAGACGCACAGATGGGTTGGCTAGCAAATATTGTTGTTGGTATCATCGGTGCATTTATCGGTGGTTGGATTGTACGAACTTTTATGGGCAATACGGTAGATCCTAACGCTTTTAATATCTGGAGCCTACTCACGGCTGTTCTCGGGGCAGTTGTACTACTTGCTCTTATCAAGATGTTTACCGGTCGTCGCGCGGTCTAGAAGCTATATTTTTGTAACTAAAGAGGGGAGCTTTGCAGTAGCTCCCCTCGTATGTATCCTGTATGAAGAAACGTCTCGGCATCACCTACGATCAATTGTTCCATGCTATCCCAGATCACTATCTGGTGCTTCACAATGATGCGCCGCAGTTTACGATTATCGATGCAAGTGATTCGTATTTGGCAACGATTGGTGCCTCTCGCGATCAGCTGGTAGATAATAGTGTTTTCGAGGCGGTTTTTAGGTATGACTCGCCGACACACCGACAGTCCATCAACACGATTCGAACGGCTATGACGCAGTGCCTGACAACAGGTCGTGCAACCTACGCGGGTATCGTACGATACGACACCCCAGGAACCGACGGTGAGTATGAGGTGCGATTTTGGGAGATGACAAATTATCCGATTATGGTTGATGGCGACTCAACGCCACGAGGTATTATCCATGCTAGCAATGATGTAACTACTCGTGTTAAGGACGATGAGCATCTTGCACTAGTCGGGCAACAGTATAGTCTCGATGCCAGGTATGGATTGATAGGCCGTTGGCGCTACAATCCCAATAGCCAGAGTCTGCGCGTTGATCGAGCGGTACGGCATTTGCTGGCAATGGATGGCGAAAACGAACAAGCTTCATGTAATATTGATGAATTCCTCAACCAAATACATGTCGATGATCGTGATAGGCTGGTTGCAGTGTGGGAGGGGGCTATAGCAACAAAGGAGCAGTTTGAGATTGAACATCGGCTACTCGACGATAAAGGTGGTGAGAGATGGGTGAGTACGCGAGGCAAGCCAGTAGCGGAGTATAGTGAGGCTGTTAGTGAACTCATTGGTGTGATGATTGATATCACGGAGCGTAAACGTGCGGAACAACAACTGATAGAGAGCGAGAAGCGACTACTCTTCCTTGCCGATACGATGCCACAGATGGTGTGGACGGCAACCTCAGACGGTCGGCGAGAATATTTCAACCAGCGCTGGATGAGGTATACCGGTGCTCAGTATGAGCAATTAGTTGGTGATGGCTGGATGGACTATATTCATCCCGAAGATAGAGATCGTGTCCGTAAAGAATGGTACAGATGCGTCCTGTCGGGTGATGACTATGAGATAGAATATCGTATTCGTCAGCAGAGTGGTGATTATCAATGGTTTATCGGCCGCGGGATGCCATACCGTAATCGCAATGATGGGGTCGAGATGTGGTATGGGACGCTTACTAATATTGATGTCCAAAAACGTGATGCTGATATGCTTGAGCAACTGGTTACTATTCGGACTCAGGAACTTGAAGCGCTCAATGCTGATCTCGAACGTAGCAATCAAGAGCTGCAAGACTTTGCCTACGTTGCCTCGCATGACCTGCAAGAGCCGCTTCGCAAAATTCAGGCGTTTGGTGATCTACTACATGAAGAGTACCGCGACAACCTAGGAGAGGGGGGTGAGTATCTCGAGCGGATGCAAGCAGCGGCAGCGCGGATGAGTGTGTTGATTGCAGATTTGCTAATGTTTTCACGGGTTGCGACTCGAGCAAATCCACCCAAGGCGGTTGACCTAAATATGGCTCTCGATCAGGCGATAAGTGATCTTGAGTCGCGACTATCTGAAAGTAGTGGCAGGATAGAACGGGTGTTGCTGCCGACTGTGTATGCAGATCCCACGCACATGTGGCAGTTGTTCCAAAATCTCATTAGTAATGCTTTGAAATTTCACAGGCCAGACAAACCACCGGTCGTCAAGATCGGCTACCGGCACGATGACAAAAATCACACTCATGTCATCACAGTCAAAGACAACGGCATTGGTTTTGATAGTAAGTATAAAAATCGAATCTTTGTGGTCTTTCAGCGGCTGCATGGACGTTCAGAATACCAAGGTACTGGTATAGGTCTCGCGGTTTGCCGCAAGATCGTCGAGCGCTACGGCGGCAGTATTACGGCAACGAGTCGCCCCGGCAAAGGCGCAATCTTTACGATCTCGCTACCCGACAAGGATATCATCGAATGAGCCATCACCTACAGCCAGCCAAACGGAAGTTAGTTGTGCTCATGGTAGATGACGATGACGATGATTATTTGCTCACCAAGCGAGCCCTTAACGGCACCAGGCTCAGCAAAGGTTTTCGACGAGTATGTGATGGTGAAGAAATGCTCGACTACCTGCACCGCAGAGGTCGATATAGCGGTGATCCAGCTGCAGAACGACCTGACGTGATATTACTCGATCTCAATATGCCGCGCATGGATGGCCGACAAGCGTTAGAGGCTCTCAAATCTAGCCAATCATTGAAAGACATTCCAGTCGTTGTGTTTAGTACATCAAAAGCCGAAGAAGATATCCTGCGCACATACCAACTGGGGGTCAACTCATTTATCACCAAGCCAGTGACATTTGATGGCCTCGTAGCTATTATGAACAATCTTGGGACGTATTGGTTTGAAGTCGTGGAGCTACCGAGGCGTGTCTAAGTTTAATCACCCACTAGATCAGATCCGTCTCCTTATTATTGATGATGATGAAGATGATGCATATTTGCTACGACGATATATTAGCGCTATTCCCGGTGCTGTATTTAAAGTAGAATGGATAGGCCAATTTGATGAGGCAATTGAGCGGATTGCCGATCATGATCATGATGTTTATCTTGTTGATTATCGACTTGGTGAGCGAACGGGTATTGAACTGCTAGAGATAGTACGGCCAAGTAGCCGCATAGAGCCATTTATTATGATGAGTGGAGCGGGTGATCGTGATTTGCTGCGGGAGTCGATGCAGTATGATGCGGCAGATTTTATGACCAAGGGGTCGATCAACGAAGAAATGCTCGCTAAGACGCTCTTTTATGCAATCCAACGCAAGCAAATGGAGCGCCGCCGGTACGAAGAGCTACTTGAACTGAATCGTAGCAAGGATGAATTTATCTCGATTGCTTCCCACCAGTTACGAACGCCCGCAACTGGCGTCAAACAGTATATTGGTATGGTGCGGGAAGGATTTGCGGGAAAGATTACGGAGCAACAACGCATGATGCTCGACAAGGCGTATGAAAGTAATGAACGGCAGTTGCGCATTGTTTCTGACCTTCTCAAGGTAGCTCAGGTTGATGCGGGCAAAGTAAGTCTTAGCAAGTCAGATGTCAAGCTGTGTGAGCTGATCCAGGACATTGTCAAGAGCACCTCTTCTATTTTTAGCGAAAAACAGCAAAGACTAGTGGTCTCATTGCCCAAAAAGCCAGTGATTGCATATATCGATGAAACAACGATGCGTATGGTCATCGAGAATATTGTCGAAAATGCAAGTAAGTATTCGGAGGAAGGCACAACGACTCGTATCAAGCTGTATAGTGATACGACTGAGGCAACTATTGACGTGATTGATCAGGGAGTGGGAATCAATCCAGAGCATATAGATAAAGTTTTTGAAAAATTCGGACGGGTAGATAACCCGTTATCAACAAAAGTCGGGGGAACCGGTATTGGCATGTACTGGGCAAAGAAGATGGTGGAGTTACATGGTGGCGATATCACGGTGATGCCAGGTCGTTCGCGAGGGAGTGTCTTTTCGATCATTTTACCTAAATAATAGAGGCCGGGCATGGGTAATCTGTAAAATATTTCACAGACAATTGTGCCAAAATCATAGAGTATAAGAAGAACAAAGGAGCGACACTACGCCAATATGAAAAAAGCTACTATACTTGTCGTCGAGGATGATCCAGCACTCAACGAGGCCTATAATATGATTTTGCGATCTGCTGGTTATGACGTCATGACGGCATATAACGGCCAGGAGGCGCTTGAGGTACTAAAAGACGCCAAAGACCCAGACATTATTTTTCTTGATCTTCGTATGCCAGTGATGGATGGGATCGGTTTCCTCAAAGAGTATCACCCAGAAAAGCACCCGCATACAACCATCATTGTTTTTAGTAACTACGACGCTCGTGCAGAGGTTGACGAAGCGTACAAACTTGGTGCACATCGCTATGTGCTCAAAGCCCGTGCCGCCCCAAAAGAGCTCATCCATATCGTCGAAGGTGTAATTGGCGCTCGACAATAACTATCTGTTATCTATGGCTATGATAGCTTGATATCGCGAAAACTATCTTCGCCAAGAAACTGCTCGAGTTTTTTCTTGTTGACGACATAGGTTAATGAGGAATAGCTAATTATTTCCTTTTCGCGAAGTATTTTGATGTTTTTGGCAGTGCCTTCGCGTGTTTGGCCGATGAGGTCTGCCAGCATTGACTGACTCAGCTTGAGATTGATAGTGAACTCGCCGGGCGTTTTTTCCTGACCATAACGAAACAGTAGATAGTATAGCGTGTAGCATATCTTGTCGATCGTGCGTGACTGGCTAAGACCGGTGACACGGAGTAGTAATGCTGTGTAATCTTTGCCCAAAAGGGTTAGGACTGCACGTAGTGTTTCGGGGCTAGAACTGATTGTGGCTATGAACTGCTCATGGGGAATATGCAATAAGCGTACGTCAGAGACAGCATCATAGTAGAACAGTGCATTAGGTGCTTCGCCGAATGCCCAGGCGATCGGAAATACATCACCCTTGCCGTAGAGAGCGGCAATACGCTCTTCGCCACTTGCTGTGATGGTATAGGCGCGTACCACCCCATCAAGTATGAAGTATGCACCACGGGGTATTTCGCCTTGAAATAAAATATTCTCACGTTTGCGAAAGAGGCGGGGAGTGCCATGTGGTCGTAATTGACGAAGCAAAGTATTCATAATCGGACAAAACTCATCCTCTCTACTGGTATATTATACGCGGCGAGGCTAATATCGCGAAATAAATCACTTGAATATCATAGAAAAGCTGCGTATAATAATCATTAGCACTAACACCATGCGAGGTTACGGTGAAAAATGAGGAGTATTGTATCTATGCGACGAATTGTTCGTAATCATGCGGTGGCTATACCGGTAGCCGCACTAGCTGTCCTGTCAGTCTTGGCAGTCCAATTATTTAACGTAGTAGCCATGAACACTGTTCGATTGGCGCCGACAGGTGATGTGGCCGTGACGTCAGCACCATCCGAGTAGAATCACACATCACAAAATACTATTAGCACTCTTGACATGAGAGTGCTAATTTTATTACAATAAAACTATTGGCAGTCTAGGCTATAGAGTGCTAAAATAGTGATATAGCGATAATACACCTACAAGCAAGGAGGAATGTAATATGGGTAAAATCATCGGAATCGACCTCGGTACCACGAATAGCGCATTTGCCTATCTCGTGGCTGGCAAGCCAGAGGTTATCACCAACGCAGAGGGCAATCGTACTACCCCAAGTGTGGTGGCGGTCAACAAAGCTGGCGAGCGTCTCGTCGGTCAAGTCGCACAGCGTCAGCGCGTCACCAATGCGCAAAATACTATCTATGGCGTGAAGCGCCTGATTGGTCGTAAATTTGACAGTGCGGAAGTTCAAAAAGACATCGATATCATGCCATTTAAAATCGTCAAAAAAGGTGCCGGCGTCGCTGTAAAAATGGGTGACAAAGACTATACGCCAGAAGAAGTATCAGCCATGATTCTTTCTAAGATCAAAGCTGATGCCGAAAGCTTCCTTGGCGAAAAAGTCACCGAAGCCGTGATCACCGTACCGGCGTACTTCGATGATTCGCAGCGCCAAGCCACAAAAGACGCCGGCAAAATCGCCGGCCTCGAGGTCAAGCGCANNGCGCATCATCAACGAGCCGACCGCAGCCGCACTGGCCTATGGTCTCGACAAAGGCAAAGAAGAAAAGATCGTCGTCTTCGACCTTGGTGGTGGTACGTTCGATGTCTCTGTTCTCGAGCTTGGCGACGGTGTGTTTGAGGTGAAGAGCACCAACGGTGACACTCACCTCGGTGGCGAAGACTTCGACAATGCCATCGTCAACCATTTCATTGACGAGTTCAAAAAAACCGATGGCATCGATCTTCGCAAAGACAACGCCGCCATGCAGCGCCTCAAGGACGAAGCCGAAAAAGCTAAAAAAGAACTTTCTACGACAACTGAGACTGAGATTAACATTCCATTTATTACCGCTGACGCTGATGGGCCGAAGCACTTTGAGCTCAAGCTGTCTCGCGCTAAACTCGAGGAACTTGTGGCACCCATGCTTAATCGTCTCGATGGTCCCGTCGAGCGCGCTCTCAAAGATGCCAAGCTTACCAAGGGCGATATCAACGAAATCGTGCTTGTCGGTGNNTCAAAAAACTCTTTGGCAAAGACCCAATGCAGGGTGTCAACCCCGATGAAGTCGTCGCAGTTGGTGCGGCAATTCAGGGCGGGGTGCTGGCAGGCGATGTCAAGGATGTATTGCTCCTCGACGTTACTCCGCTAAGCCTCGGTATTGAGACAATGGGCGGCGTCAGCACAAAGCTGATCGAGCGCAACACAACAGTTCCGACCAGCAAATCTGAAACGTTTTCTACTGCTGCTGACAACCAGCCGCAAGTTGAGATCCATGTCCTACAGGGCGAGCGCGAATTTGCCCAGGACAACAAATCCCTCGGTCGCTTCGTGCTTGACGGCATTGCCCCGGCACCCCGCGGCGTGCCACAGATTGAGGTAGTCTTCAATATTGACGCTAACGGTATTTTGAATGTCACCGCCAAAGACAAAGGTACCGGCAAAGAGCAATCGATTACTATCCAAAACTCAGGCAACATGAGCAAAGAAGATATTGAAAAAGCAGCGCGTGATGCTGAACTTCATGCCGACGAAGATCGTAAGAAGCGCGAAACGATTGATGCCAAGAATCAGCTCGAAAATGCTATCTACCAAGCCGAGAAAATGCCTGATGAATTTAAAGACAAAATCAGCGAGGATGATGTAAAAGCCATCAAAGAGGCTGTCGAAGAAGCCAAGAAACACAAGGATGCCGAGGACAAAGATGAACTCGAGGCGGCCATCAAGGCGCTCAACGATATCATCATGCCAATCGGTGCCAAGATGTACGAACAAGCTATGAAAGAAGAAGCCCCCGCCGAAGGCGATGACGCCAAATCTGACAAAAAAGACGAACCTGTCGAAGGCGAAGTCGTCGACGACAAAAAATAGCTTCGCGTTCCATAAAACCAAAACGCCATGGATATCTGTGGCGTTTTGGTTTTAAAAAAACTCTCTGTCGAAGAGCAGTAAAGATGTATTCAAACTGGATAATACAGGCCGATACGGCGTCTAGCCCCGCCAAGTAGATGATGCCGAGAGCTATGACTGCTCCGGCTGTCGCTGCGCGGAGGTAAGTCGTTTTAGCCAGCCTTCACAAGAACTCATTGTCAATATTCTCAGAGAACGAGATATAGTGCCGCCCATATCATGCCGGGATCTCCTCGGTAGATCGGCGAGTAGTACCATGAGCCATCTGGAGAGAGCATTTCAGGAAAAGTACCATGGCGCTCGATCATACGCGAGAATCGTGCGTGTTGCTCGGTATACTCAGGACAGTGATAGCGTTTGAGTAGTTGCAGATAGTATGCTCCATGCCAGCTCCAGATTGCCGTACCCGCATAGTTAGGCATAAAGACATGACCCATACCTAGCCGGTATCTAAATGCTTCGGGTTGATCAGTGTATTTGAGAGGATATGGGTAGTTAAGTCGACGCTTTTCAATGAAAGTGAAAGTTGAGATAGCTTTTGCTGCATCATCGATACCGCCAAGCAAAAACGGAAATAGTGCACATTCGGCACTAAAAGCGTCAGTCCGACGATCTGCCTTAAAATACTGACCATTCCAATAATAGTCGAGTAGTTCTTGAGAATATTGGGAGCTTCGATAAGCAAATGCGTGTCGCAGATCGAGTGCTTCGACACATTGAGCGAGACGACCGACCAGTGATACTGCGTAAGCGCTACGATCGTAGAGCACGGCATCACGCATTTCACCAAATGATTGGCGACGGAGCTGACCAGTTTTTTTGTCCAAAAATATTCGTCGATAGGTACGCAACTGTCTCTCAAGAAACCGTCGCTCCGCAGTATTCAACGGATAGCGACTGACGACAATACTATGTAATAACCACGGCAAGGCATCAATACTACGGGCTGGCGCGTTAAACACATTGCCTGACTTATCGATACATAGCTTGACGATACCTGCTCGCCGATAGTGGTGTAACGCCCATTGTAGTGTGTGATGGACACGATCAGTATGGCCCAGCCGCACCAAGGCTTCGGTGACGGTACCAAAATCTCGCATCCAGAAAAAATCAAAATGACCAAGACTGGTGCGATAAAAATCGCCGTCCCAGAGTCTGTCGACGACGTGCGCGCAGATCTCTAGCGCATTGCCGTCAAATCGCTCATTTGTACCAAAGTAGCGATTAACCAGCTGGCGTTTCTCTGCGCGCAGCGTTCCAATAACTCTTCCAATAAATCGGATTACGTATTCCAACAAGCGTTTCATTATGTTCAGTATACCTGTTCGAGTAGTTCTCGCCAAACCACTTACGGTATATACTATGGATAGACGCGTACGAAATCGTAATTTATAGGGGGCACTATGCAGCCAAATATATCGCCATCTCAACCAACCGCTACACACGAGGTGCAGCCTATCATGAGACATACGAAAAAATCTCGCAAACCACTTGTGATAATAACGATTATACTGATCGCGTCTCTGCTTGGAGGCTTGACGGGCTACGCACTTTGGCAGCGAACAATTGCCGAAGATAACCAGTCCTTGCTCGGGGAAGCAAAGCGCGAGATTACCAAGCTACAAAGCGAGGTGGTATTTCTGAGGGAGCAAAATACCAAACTTGCTGCCGGCATCAAATCTAGTCTAGATCAGCCAACTACCCGTAAACTAATCGCAGATCTCACTGGTGCCGAAGTTGATCAAATTGCGGCGGCAGTCGTGGCGAACCGAGGCTCTTGCTCAGTACGATTAAGCACGGCAGACTTTGTGCTAGCTGATGCCGGCCAGACATTTGCGCCCAGTGCCGGTGATCAGCTGACTTCCTACCAGAAATCACCGCGCATTGACTCGACACTGAGCTACGTATATATACCGTTTAGCTGCAACCTGCAGGCCTACAAAGCTGTGCTAAAAAAGGTCGGTGATACCTGGCAAAAAATAGCCGAAAATGCCGATTACTACATGTTGTGCAAAGATGTCGATGGCAAGGCGGTTCCCGCCGCTCTGCTACCGAAATGCTATTCGGCAGACGGTAAGACGCTACAACTTGTCAAGCAATAAAAAAGCAGTTAAGCCGGAGTCGGTACCTATTCATGTACCGACTCCGGCTCTTAAAACAGGGGGGATCAGGCGCAGACCACTACGCTCCTATAGGCCGGGTACACCCAGCCATCCCGAGGGTCGACTTTCCAGCCGATGAAAATGGTCTGGATGCGCGGGCGACTGCCGGGTCCGCATCGATCGACCGCGGAGGGTACCGCCTGGGCTTGCAGCCCAACCATCCCGACTGAGACGAGCACGAGAAGGGTGGTGGCGGTAAACCGTGCAATAAAGGATTTGAACACCTGTTCTCCTCAAAGAACATGAGGCAAATAATTACCTCGTTGAAGCAGTAGTCAGGAGTGAGCTACTGCTATGCTGTCTGTAAATTACAGGTGTAATTTCAGCAAGCCATCGTATAATAACATATAAATTGTGAGTAAGCAACTAAATGAGTGGGCAATTATCCCTTGACGCCATAANNTTGTGAGTAAGCAACTAAATGAGTGAACTTCATCAGTACTTGGAGGCCTAGGTATATGTAACAGATCTAATAGAAAATCAGCTCTTTTTTACTGTTGGATCGCGACAAGCTCTATATCGAACACTAAGTCGCTGCCGGCGGGTATGTTTGGCGCTGGGCTACGCTCGCCATACGCCATAGCGGCCGGGATAATGAGGCGGCGCATACCGCCGACGCGCATACCAGGGACTCCTTGAGTCCAGCCTGCGATCACTTGACCGAGTCCAAATGTAGCTGGCTTACCAAAATCATGACTACTCTGAAATATAATACCATTTTTGCAAAGAGCTCCTGTGTAGTGGGCTGTGATGGTCGCGCCCTGACGTACTTCATCGCCAGTTCCGGCCTCAATATCGCTGATCTCAAGCTGGGTGACGTTCTCGCGTGGAGTAAAATCTGCTAGTTTTGTGCCTTCGTATTTCATATGTCTAGTATACCAAATTACGTCGCAGAGTTGCATATTCTGCGTAATAATGTTAAAATATATAACAAGCTTACCCCCTAAGCCTCGCGACAAACGTCGCGTTCGTTCAATGCCCTTGGAGATGCCATGCAATCGTACCAAACACCTGTGTCGGTCGGCCCGTACGGCACTCGCCGTATCGGTTGGCACGATGCAGTCCAGCCAATGTTCCGTCCTGATGGCGAATATGCGGCTGCGGTCGAAACCGCGCTCTCGTGCCTGCCGGATGGCTGGCATGAGGGTGAGATGTCCATTGTTACTTACGAGGGACTTACCTCGCAAGTGCCGGTCGGCATCGTCGAAATCACCGACGACATGAAAGTGTTGTGGGGTGAATTGCCGGCGCACTTCATGTTTGATCAGCCGCCTCTTGGTAAAGTCAGGATTCTCGGTCAGGTGCGCTGCAAGCTCGTGCCGTTTGCGCTGAAGCGTGGGTCGCACAATGCACCGATCGGTCCGAGTATGACCGATGTCATCAGCCTCGTGCTGTGGTACGATCCTGTTCATCGCCAACATGTGGTGGTTGACGTGCTCGGCGGAGACTATCCACCTGATCTTCCGTGGATGCCGCCAACTGATGGCGCAGACCGTGAGCGCCTTCGGCTCGATCGTGAGTTCTGGGCAGCGTCGGGACACGCTCGTGTTTGGTACCCAGGTGCCATCGTTGGCGGCACTACCAGGGTCGAGGATCCACGTCTGGGTGACCTGTTGTGGATTTACGATCGCTATCTGAAGGAGAAGGAACCTGTTCTTGTCAGACGTCATCAGACGCCGTCGAGGATAACCGCCTAGCGAGGCCCGCCCCCGCCCCGCACCGTGTGCGTTGAAGACCCCGTACCACGGGTACTTCCGCACTGATGGTGCGGGGTCTTCAATTTTGAGGAACCGCAGGCGACAAGCAAGCGTGAATACAGCCTTTAGAGGCGGGGGCTCTTTTTACTTAATTTACTTCAGAAAGAGAGCGAACGAGTCTTCCCCAGAAATAGCGCTAGCACTCTTGTATTTAGAGTGCCAACAATTTATAATATATCTATATGACGAAGCGCGATTACTATGAAGTCTTAGGAGTTGGCAAAAACGCTTCAGCCGACGAAATCAAAAAAGCCTTTCGCAAGGCTGCCGTCAAACATCACCCAGATAAAGAAGGCGGCGATGAGACGAAATTCAAAGAGATCAACGAAGCCTACGAAGTTCTCAAAGACCAGCAGAGGCGTCAGCGCTATGACCAATTTGGGCATGCCGGTGTCGGTGGAGCGGCGGGCGGTGGAGCGGGCGGCAATCCGTTTGAGGGATNNAAAGGGATTTGGCGGGCAAAATGTTCACTTCGATTTCGGCGATGGCGGACTCGGTGATATTTTTGGGCAGTTTTTTGGCGGATTCGGCGGCCAGGAACGTCCTGGTCCGCGGCGCGGTCGCGATGTTGAAACCAGTCTGACGCTCGATTTTGACGAGGCAATATTTGGTGCAACTCGCTCACTTGAGGTAACCATGGACGACGAATGCAGCCATTGCAAAGGTACGACCGTCGAGCCAGGTCATCGCATGAAGACGTGTGATTCCTGTCAAGGTGCGGGACAGCAAGTCCGGCTCATGAATACGATGTTTGGCCAGATTCAACAGGCAGTGACCTGCTCGACCTGTCATGGTCGTGGCAAAGTACCCGAAAAGATTTGTACGGTCTGTCGCGGCAAGGGTACCGAGCGTCGTGCGCAGAAAATCACTGTAAAAATCCCAGCTGGTATCGATGATGGCGCGACGATTCGGCTGCGCGAGCGTGGTGAGGCGATCGGGGATGGCGGCCGCGGTGATCTCTACGTCCATATTCGCGTCAAAGCACACAAGAAGTTCACGCGCGAAGGCGACCTGGTGCTCAGCGAGGAGCACATCGATATGGTCGAAGCAGCACTTGGTACAGAGATCGAAGTTGAGACCGTCGATGGCGTCATCCGTATGAAGGTCCCGGCCGGTACACAGAGCGGCACCGACTTCAAACTCTCTAGTCACGGCGTACCGCACGGCACATCAGGCCGCCGCGGCGCTCACATCGTCCAAATTATCGTCGATACCCCGACTAAGCTCACGAAGCGTCAAAGGGACTTGCTCGAAGAATTTGGTAGCGCCAAAAAACGCGGACTGTTCTAATAACGTAGGGGTCAACCCCCCAAACATCTAGCACACTAATGTCAACCGTTGCATGCTCATAACCTTTAAGACTTTGAAGGTATTCAATCGGTGTCATCATTCCAAGCATACTATGTGGACGGTAAAAATTGTAATCTAGACAGTCTTCTATACAGAACTCTCTGAGTTCAGCTAGCCTATGTGAGTTTGTCGTAAGTCTAGAATATCTATCTTTGTCTACACCGTGTGGTCTTTCGACCCTGCCATTAAGATGAGGTGAAGACGGTGGTATTCGAAGATGATCTATGCCCTGGCTTTTAAGCCACTTAACTGTAGGGCACTCTGTCTCTTCCTTAATCTGTGGTAGATGATCGTAGGTAAACTCTGTGCCGTTGTCTGTCTGTATGCCCTTAAAACTAAAGGCTGGAGCAAAGAACCTCACGGCATGTTCGAGAAAGTCAACGGTATAGGCAGGATTGTATCCTGGATAGATACGCTTGTACTTAATCCTTGTTGCGCAGTCTACGATGTCATACTGGTAACCACGTCGCTTCCAGTGTTTTACGTCCATCTGACCGACCTCTCCAGGATAGTACTCTCGGCCACTGAGTTGACGTGTTTTCCGAGCTCTCTTTTTGCGTTTCTTTAGCAAACCAGCACGCTTTAGGATGTTGTGTACGCCATGTACAGAGATACTAGTGTCATAGTCTCGAGCGAGAATATGGGCTAGTGCATTTTCGCCGTAACCTAAGCCTATGCGTAGTTGGATAACTAGGCTGACTCGTTCATCGGTTGGATCGTTAATATGGCTCATAGGGGTCCTAGGCAGGTCATACAGGCTAGTTAATGTCTTGCCTGACTGAACCCATCTAGAATGCCAGTAGTAGTATGTGCGTCTTGGAATGCCGTAGTACTTGCATGCAGCAGTAATATTACCTAGCTCTTCTGCTTTACGAAACCACCCTAAACGAATCCTGGCGCCATACACCAGAAGCTGCTTCTCTGTCATCTTTCTATATCTCACTTTCACTTCCTTTCAGTGTTTAACTGTTTGTGGAAGTGTGCAAGATGTATGGGAGGTTAATATCTAATAACGGTCTTGTTACACAATCCCCCTCAAAAACCCACACCCCTCCCTCTTTTAGCTCTAGCTATGCCACGCCTGGTTCTGTTGCTGTGTAGCTCGGCATACCATAGCTAGTAAAGAGATTGAGTAGTGAGATACGCATCTGTACCTCAGCATCTTGGTTATCTCGCCTGCGGCTTTTGAGGTGGCTACCAAAGAGGCGCTTGAGACGAAACATGCTCGTCTCGGCCAAGCTGCGACGATGGTAACCGGTCTGTTCCTTCCATAGCTTTCGCCCCACTCTCCCACATTGACGCACATAGCTATTCCTCGTCTCCCACCCAGGTGAGTCCACTAACTCTCCGTGCTTGATGTCGCCATGCCAGATAGCGTTCTGAGGCGGCGGTACCAATAGCCTGACACTGCGCTTCCTCATAACCGCATAGAGCAGCTGACTGTCATAGGCGCCGTCACCGATGACCTCGGCGAGCTGTGGCTTGAGATCATCCGGCAGTGCATCGATCAGCGGTATGAGTGATTGGTTGTCATGCTCACGGGCACCGGTCGTGCAGGAGGAGATAATTTGACGAGTCATATAGTCGGTGCCGAGATGGACTTTGAGCCATTGCCGGTGTTTGCTGGGTTCGGTGCCATGTTTCTTGACTTTCCATTCACCTTCGCCACTTAGTTTCAGTCCGGTACTGTCCGGCAGGAAGATGATTGGGGACGAAGCAGAAAGGATAATGTGGCGCGGAATAGCTACGCGAGCCATACGCCGAGAGAGAGTAGCATAACTTGGCAGAGCTAGTCGTAATCCGGCCTGAGCAAAGATAAACTCTGCCATGCCGATTGTCTGGCGTAAGGGTAACTGCATGAACTCGCGCAGTTGGGCGAGGAAGAGGATGATTGCATCGGCATAGACGATCGGATGACCAGATAGGCCTGATTGTTGTGGCGCGTTACCGAGAACAGCTGTATTGAGCAGGACGGTAAAGTTACCCCGCTGCTGTAGGGAGTGGCTATACTGTGTCCAGTTTGTAATCTTGCGCTTGTTGGTGTTTTGAGTATGATGAGAGAGAACAGTGTTATTTTGTTTTTGTTTTGTCATAAGAACAGTTTAGCACTGTTCTTTTTGGGGGATTGTGTAACTAGACCCCAATCTGCTCAAAAGAGTTTTGTAACTACTCGGTATCGATATTGTGTTGTCGGTTTCAAAATAATCTAAAGTATCTGCGTCAGATTTGTTGTTAGTCATGTATTACAATTGTACAGAACAGTCCCAACAAAGAAAAGTAGCGACCAGCCGTGCATAAATACCGCAATCTGATACACTGGGAGATAGATGGTTAGTCTATTCTCTGTTATCGTAGCAATTACTAGCATTCTGAGCGTGGCCATGTTCTTGGCTATATTGTTTCGAAAAAGATTGCTCGAGACAATTTTTTTGTCGAGTGGTTTGATTATACTGGTACTTTTTTGCTTTGGGCTACTTGGCTTTCGTGGGTGTCTACTGGTTGGGTATTGGGCGGTAATCAGCCTAAGTCTAGCCGCTGCTATCTTCAGTATGTGTGCTATGTATGCTAGAAGGGTTTTGATGTGTGAGATAGACTTGTGGCGCGGCCTCGCAGTTATCGGTGTTTTCTCGGCCTTTTCTTTGTTCCTGAACTACAACCGCTGGTTTATTAGCTGGGATGAATTTAGCCACTGGGGAATTATTGTGAAACACATGTACTATGTGGACGCCTTTGGGTCAATCTCGGGGTTAAAATTGCTATATCCAGACTACTTTCCGGGCATAAGCTTATTTGAATACTTTTTTACTCGAGCGAATGCTACATTTGTTGAGTATCCCGTATTCGTGGCGAGTAACTTCCTCTTCTTTGCGATGGCAGTTACTTTTATCAAGAAAATAGATGTAAGGTCAGCAGTATCTATAGTGGCATTCATGTTTTTCCCATTGGCTATCGCTTTTTCGTCATCGATCGCATTTTTTAGCAATATATTAGTGGATATTTTGATGGGCTGTCTTTTTGGGTTTTCGGCCGTTGTCTACCTGCGATATTGGCACAATGGAAAAGATATTTTTGGACTCATTCTATTATCTACCGCTCTGGCTGTTCTTGCGATAACAAAGGATACCGGAATCGTACTAGCCCTAATAGTGTTGGCTGCGGGCACGCTAGACGTGCTACTACATAAACGGAAAGAGCTAGATTGGAGTATGGTCAGGGGGAATAGGCGCAAGATGATCAGACGGCCCGTTCTATCATTTGTACCGTTATTGTCGGTTATTATTCCTTGGTTGCTCTATAAGCTAAACCTAAAATTGTTCGGCGTGCAACCATCTTGGCAAGAGATAGACGTGGAAAGTATTTTTATGGGCCAGCTAAAGGATTATCAGCTCACCGTACTTCATGACTTCTGGAGAAACTTTTTCACCGTCTCAGACCCTCCGATACCCATACCTCCGTTTTGGTTGATGGTTGTGTTTTTGGGGATATCAATACTATGGTCAATAGTGTTAAAAAACCGTGAAACGGCGAAGCG
Source organism: Candidatus Saccharibacteria bacterium UBA1949 (assembly GCA_002336735.1). Lineage (GTDB taxonomy): Bacteria > Patescibacteriota > Saccharimonadia > Saccharimonadales > Saccharimonadaceae > Saccharimonas. Next base: position 32,343 of record DDER01000019.1, read on the forward strand.
GGTCATCACTTTAGGCATAGCATTATTTATTGGATTATTTATTTACGGTGCATTGATCATGTCGCTATACATGCTAATTTTTTCAGAGTATGAGGCTGCTAGACTGGCATCCTATGAACGTTACATAGGCACCTATTTGACAGGCTTCTCGCTCTTTGTGGTCGGTATATTCTTGTTTGAGACAAGGTTCATTGCACGCATTTATAAAAAACACACAAACATGATTACATTGCTACTGTTCTTTGGCGCTGTCGCACTGGGGGGTGCTATCTGCTGGTCTGCTAGCAATGGTCGGATATTGTACGATGTCATGCACGCGCGTCAAGAAGTGGCAACGACAATCATGGCTAGGGAACCCTATGAGGTGGCTAAACAATGGCGGCCATGCCTTGGCGACCAAAATGATAAGCTCAGCATAATCACAACGAACACAAAAGGCAATGAGCGCAACATACTATTGTATACCCTCTACCCCATTGCAGTACAGACGTACTATCGTCGAGATTTTAGTGTAGCCGAGAGGCCTTATGATAACGGCGATGTGTGGACACTCGTGGTGAGTCCACAAGGATGGAGTGAGTATATGGTAAAAAACTACACTTTGGTGTATGTGTTTCAGTATGACGAAAACTTCAAGCAAAGTTACGGACGTTATTTTGATGAACTGAGAAATAATCAACTCTATCAAGTAGAGGGAGCCGGAAACAACATAAGGCTTAGCGGTATAGGGCGAGACGGCTGCTCTGTTGCTAAGCAATAGGCTACAGGTTAATTTCATACGCGTACGCCGAGCATAGAATAATAGTAGGAGATAGATGAGAAAATTGACACACCATAGAAAAGCAGTAAAGTACCTGATCTCTGGCTTTCTGGCCTTTGTGGTTGATTACTTGCTGCTGCTAGCTGGTTACTATCTGCTTTTGCTACCCCTGTGGGTCGCCACTAGCTCGGGCTATCTGGGCGGCTTATGTGTCAGTTTTTTCATAAACAGAGAGTGGGTGTATGGCGAGTCGGGCAAACAACATAAAATGACAAAGCAGTTGATAGAGTATGCATTACTGCTACTGTTCAACTATATAGTTACAGTGGCTACTATACATTTGTTAAACAGCAGGAATATCTCGCCAGATATAAGCAAGATTTTTGTAACCGCCGCTCTTGCATGTTGGAACTATGTCATTTTTTCTAAAGTAATATTTGTTCACAAAAAAAATAGCTGAAGCCACCAGAGCCGCCATTAAACGACGACAAGCAACCCCTCTTGGTTTTATTTTTTTGATAGACGAATGGAAAGCTCTTGATGAAGATCGCGTAGTCTTTGCTCTGTTTTTTCAACCTTAAGTCGCAGGGTATTGACGATAAATACCAGGTACACAATAGCGGTTATCTGAGCAATGTCTAGTATGGTTAGCTTGTCGGATTGGAATAATGAGTCATTATGACTGTAATTATAAATTGGCAGAGCTACCAGCAGCAGTAGCAGTAGCCCAAGCCAGGATACCAGTTGTTTTACAAATTTAGTTCTATCAACTTGGCCCAGCTTGTACTTCGTAGTGGTATTTAATAGCGCGACGGCAATAATCGGGCTATTTAATAACAAGAGTAAAACATATCTCATTCAAAAATCTCCATAATACGTCGTTTGATCAGACTTTTGACGATGTTGATACCGTTCCAGTTGTTTTGGCCTTTACTGATAGAATAATCGCTGTAGATGGCTTTTATTGGGTATTCTGCTACCACCATGTTTTGCTGTTCGGCACGCCATAGCATTTCGCTGCAAAACTCATATCCGCTTGTTTTCCAGCGCAGTCTGTCGATGGCAAGCTTTGAATAAATACGTAAGCCCGATTGTGAGTCCGTCACATTTGACCCGAAAAGTAGGTAAGTGATAAAACTGAGGCCTCTGTTTCCAAGCATCTTAACCTTTGACATACCATCACTATCTATTAAACGGCTTCCAATGAGCAGGTCAGTCTCGGAGCTTGCCATAATATCTATGCCCCTTATGGTATCGATGGCATCATGCTGACCGTCAGCATCCATTGTTGCTGTAATGTCAAAGGAATTCTTTTTTGCGTAGAGCAGACCGGTGGCAGTTGCACCCCCAGCACCACTATTTAATATATGGTCAATAACCGTAGCACCGGCTTTTTTTGCTTCATCCGAGGTATTATCAGTTGAGCTATCATTTACCACTACTATTTCGTAGTCATATGCCGACTTATTTAGGGCTTGTTGAATCGCATGAACCGTATCCTTAATCACCAGCTCCTCGTTATAGGCTGGAATTACTAGACATACATGCAATGTAGACATGAGTCTATTCTACAGCACAATGAGTAGGCTGCGCTATAATTTCTTCCACCACGTAGCCGAAACATCACCATTAGCCTTCAGTGCAAACACATGCCTCATGCCATCTGCAGTCACAAATGAGCTGATGTCACTCACGTCACTCCCAAAGTTTGTTACTGTACCGGACTGCATGGGAGGTGTGGTCTCAAACCACTCCTTGAAGAATTGGAAGAAGTTTCTATTGCCGTATGCACCGCAATATGCTGTCCCAGGATAAGCGGCAAGAGCGGCATCGTTAGGGGTGTAAGGAGTATAGATGTACAGGCTCAGGGTGGCTATGTTTTCTATATAAACGCGCTTTGTGCCGCACGAAGGATCCGGATTGTACTGGATGTCGTTCCATCCAAGGTGATAGCGATAATCATTAGGGTGCTCCCTATAGTAGTTTAGCTGCCATGCCGCTAAATTCATTTGATTATAAAATCCTGCTTTTGCAGCGTTGCAATTAGCGGAGTAGTTGGGGCCACTGTCGGGACAGGCGTACCCCATAGCATACTTGTACTGCCATTTTAATGGCCAGCTATCAGATGTCAGCGGACCGAGGGATTCTTTTTTTAGCATCACGAGCAGGACTTGTGGGTTTATGCCGTACTCTTGGGCAGAATTATAGATTATTTGGGCCGCACTAATACCGCCGGCGAACGAGCCACCCCCTTTTTCGTAAGAAGTCTCGCCCGTGTTTGGGTTCTCATGATATTTATTTATGCACACGTAGGGCGGCCCAGGCCAGCCTTGAATTTGTTGTGCGTATTGAGCATTATTGAGATTACCGTAGCCAGAAGGCTGAGTACCATAAGTATCACAATTAGGGATGAGGCTGTCGAGAAAGCTTTGTATCTGACTGACTGACATGGCATCCCTGTCATAGAAATCCACATCACTGATTATATTGCCAGCATTAAAATCAGTGATCGGTGCAGCGTTGGCAGAAATGATAGTAGCTTGAGCACTTACCATAATCAGTAGCAAGCCAGCGATTAGCGTGAGGCGAAGGCGATTAAATGGAGAACGATATTTCATTTGACCTTCCTTGATAATCTGCTGATTCGTAGTGCAATGTAAACGCCCACTTGCCAGAAGGCAGCTCGCTTATAGGAATGGAAATTGTCTTACAGTCTATTGACTTAGGATTTTGCAATACAGAAGTGTCTTTACGGAGGGTTCGACCAGATGGCCCCACAAGCACTACATAGCAGCTACCACCAATGACGGGGTAGTTGACGCCACCTCTGATAAAGATATTATCTCCAGAGGTATCAGTCGATGCTATCATCTGAACTATTTGCTTACCGGTTTCATTGTCTTTGGTGGGGTTGGGCGAACTATCTGTGTTTGTGGTTTGTACTTTGCTGCTGGGATTTTCACGGAGATTCTGCGCTTGCGTATCGTCTGATGTTTGTGTAGAATCTGACGGATTTTCGGCGTTTGTTGACACTTTGCCTGACATGCTGAGATTTAAATAAAAGTATAATAGCACAGCTCCTGCAACCAGGGGTATAGCGAACAGTATGGTCATAGTTACTGTCCTTTTCGTCTTTTTGTATTGTTTGATTTTCATGGAGCAAGACCTCTAACTATACAATAGCATTATAGACATAGATCAACAAGTAGTTACACAGCGATGCATTAATGGCTACAATGCGCGTATAGATTGATTCTAAAATACTTTTGTGTAGTACAAAATACTGGTATCATGCGGAGAGTAGATAGTATGTAGATATCAACCTCGTTGTTCTCAGAATCGATCTGTTTCTCCAGATAGTGGTAAGATATATGTATAATAAAACCCGGTACATACATTAGGAGATAAATATGAAAATAGTAATCGTCAGTGGATATTTCAACCCGCTTCACGGGGGGCATCTTGATATGATCGAGGCGGCGGCAAATATGGGCGATAAGTTAATCGTTATTGTCAATAACGACAAACAGCAGATGCTCAAAAAGGGTAAAATTATTCTTGATGAAGCAAATCGGCTGCGTCTCATGCGGTCTCTCAAGGGCGTCGATAATGTCGTACTATCTGTAGATGAAGACCCTACTCAGATACAGACGCTAGAGTTGATAGCGAAACAGCATCCTGGTGATGAGCTTATATTTGCTAATGGAGGTGATCGAGATAGCGAAAAAGCCATCCCTGAAACTGAAGTGTGCAAACAATACGGTATCGAAATGCGATTTGATGCTGGCGAGGGCAAGCCTGACTCATCGACGCGCATCAATCAAGCCATAGGTCACGAAGTCTGATAGCCATCAGGGTTTTGTGATTGCCATCGCCAGGCATCTCGACAGGCGTCGTCGATGGTGAGCTTGGCGTGCCAATCTAGCTCGTCGGCGGCTTTTTGGCTGCTCGCATAACATGTCGCGATGTCGCCGGGGCGTCGGGGGAGAATTTTGTAGGGAATCTCTCGCTCAGCAGCGCGTGAGAATGCAGCGATAAGTTCGAGAACAGACGTACCGCGGCCAGTGCCAAGATTGTAAACGTGGGCGCCTGGACGGCTATGCTCAAACGCTGCCACATGGCCGTCTGCTAGATCGACAACATGGATATAGTCGCGTATGCCTGTGCCGTCGGGTGTTTCATAATCATTGCCGAATATGCCGACAAACTCACGTTTTCCGACAGCAGTTTGCGCAATATACGGCGCTAAATTGTTGGGTGGGCCATTAGGATCCTCGCCGATACGCCCGCTTGAATGTGCACCGATGGGGTTGAAATAGCGCAGGATCGTAATCTCATATTCTGGGTTGGCATGCGCAACATCATGAAGGATTTGCTCGATCATATATTTAGTCTGCCCATATGGATTGGTGATGCCGATTCCGGTCTGGCTTGTCTCGCGGAGCGGTAGCTCAGCAGGGGTGCCATAGACAGTGGCGCTCGAACTAAATACAAGTTTTTTGATAGCAGCTTTTTGCATGGATTTGAGCAAGGCAAAGGTGCCAGACAGGTTGTTGTTGTAGTATTCAAGGGGCTTGCCCACTGACTCGCCGACAGCTTTGAGACCCGCAAAATGAATCACGCCATCAATAGAGTGCTCGGCAAAAATACGATCGAGAGAATCGACGTCTCTCACATCAGCCTCGTATAGTGGGATTGTTGCACCAGCAATCTCTTCGGCACGCTCTACAGATCGACGGCTGCTATTACAGAAATTATCGACGATCACGACATCGATGCCGCTATTGATTAATTGGACGGCCGTATGAATACCGATATACCCCGCGCCGCCCGTAAGTAGCAATTTCGTCATCTTTCTTCACCCCTCCTGCTTGCGTTATTTACGTTGATGATATCGATCGTAGATATAGCTCAAGTATACCATTTGGTGATTGCCTACCTTTGCCTACATCTGCTACACTACTACATAGATAATCATAAGAGGCATTATGGATACTACCAATCAAGACGATAAAAACACTCTCGCAAAAGATATTGATCAAGCAATGGCTACGGTAGATTCATCCACTGAGCAAGCGGATGATACGACGCCAACCGCGACGTTACCGCCCGTGATCCCCGCTGGTAGTCAGCCGGCAAATACCATGTGGAAACTGCCCGAAGAACACGGTTTTAAGCATTTCATCCGTACACCAAGAGGCATTGCTTTGCTTATCGTGCTTGGGCTACTGCTGCTGATCGGCTTGCTGTTTGCGATCCCACCCACGCGCTACGGGATTATGGGGATGTTCGTGCGCAAAGATGTCATATTGACACTACGAGATGCTGATGCAGATATTCCAGTGATCGACGCCAAGGTCAAGATCGGTTCCGCGGGTGGTTTCTCTGATGCGCAAGGAACCGTTCGTATCAAGGATGTACCGGTGGGTAATTATACCATTACGATTGAGAAACAATATTATGAGACGCGCAGCGACAAGTATATCGTCCCGATTACATCGGCGCCTCGCGACCTCAGGCCTAAACTGCGAGCTACCGGCAAGCAATTCAAGGTAAATGTCAAAAATAAGATCAATCATAACGCTATCAAAGATGCCGAAGTAGTCATCAGCGACTCAAAATCTATCACTGATGGCGAGGGTAATGTCATCACAGTTTTGCCCGTCAAAACATCCAAGCAGCTTGGTACTGTGGCGGCCAAAGGCTACATCAGTACACCAGTCGAAGTGCAAGTGACAAATGGCGCGATGGGCTCGCTCAACGTCGAACTGATGCCGGATCTCACGCTATACTATCTCAGCAAATACACAGGCACGATCGACATCGTCAAGTCAAAACTCGACGGCAATGGTGTTGAAACCGTACTCAAAGGTACTGGCAAAGAGTCAGACACTGAGACGTTGTTGATCGCATCGCGCGACTGGAAATATCTGGCGCTGATCACGCGCCGAGACGGTGAAACCGCCAAGGTCTATCTCGTCCGCACGGCCAACAACCAGCTCGAGACGATGGACGACTCCGCCAACCAGACCTTTGAGCCAGTCGGCTGGGTTGGCAATCGATTTGTCTACAAAACCTATCGGATCAACGGCAATGCCTGGGAGGGCAAGAGCCAATCACTGCGCAGTTTCAATGTCGATAACAACGAACGTAAGGTGCTTGACGAAACGCAAGCCAAGGGTACAAATAACTTTGATTTTGCAACCGAAAACGTTACTACTGTATCGGTAGTCAACGACAAGCTTGTCTACGGCAAATTCTGGTATGGCGGTTCATCTGATGCTGAGGCGAAGTCCAAGAAGCGAGCAGTTGTGTATCGTAGCGCTGATGGTTCGGGAGCGGGTGTCGCACGCGAATTTGACCAAGCGACAGGCACCTACATGGAGCAGCGTCTCCTCACTCCTATCGGACTGTATTTGCGACTCGATATGGGGGCAAACAAACCAGAGTTTTACAAATACAACGCCGAAAAAGTCGTTTCAGCACCAGAGATCGATGACAGTGGGTTCTATGCCGAATCCCGTCGCAGCTACCTAGTGTCCCCAGATGGCAAGCGCACGTTTTGGCACGAACGCCGCAATGGCCGCTCGATGTTGCTTGTCGGCGACAAGGACGGCAAAGCCACTCACGAGGTCGGTCTCTCTGACTACACGGCATACGGCTGGCTAACCGACCAATACTTAATTGTTTCAAAAGGCAGCAACGAACTATTTGTGTTGGCAGTCGATGGACGTATCGACGACAAGACCCCGCCGCTAAGAATTGGATATTACCACAATCCCAAGGCCGAGTACCCAGGCTATGGCTGGGGCTACGGCGCACAATAGATTTTCAGGGAAGGACTTCGCCCTTGCTGCTCTTTTTTGGAGTGAATCCGATCAAGAATGCTTCCATCTCCCTAGAGTTTGGCTGACGCTTCACCGGAAGCTACTAGGTATTAGCTGCGTTCTCGACCGTATTCGTCGGCGACGATCTTGCGTAGTTTGGTGATGAAAAGTGATGCGGCGAATCGTTTGGCGCGCCGCTGCATAGCACTGGGGAAAAACTGCTGTGACTGGGCAGCCTGGATGGCCTCGCAGATCGCATCGACAGACTGCTGTTTGAATAGCACGCCTGTCTCTCCGTCCTGTACGATATCAAGCGTGCCAGCTCTTCCATATGCGATCACCGGCATACCGGCGGCTAGTGCTTCGGCTTGGACGATGCCAAAATCCTCCTCGGCGGCATAGATGAACCCCCGAGCTGAGTTAAAAATCTTTTCGTACTCGCGGTCGCTTGCATCACCGAACCGGTCGGTGCGAAAGCTAACAGTTGGGCCTGCTAGTTTGACCAGGCGGGCATGTTCGGGGCCATTACCGAATACAACGAGTGGCAATTTGAGTCGGGTCGCGGCTGCTACAACAAGATCATAGCGCTTGTATGGGAGCTGGCGCCCGCTCGTCACATAATACTCGCCTCGCTGTCTGGAGGGGGTAAAACGATTGATATCGACGGGCGGATGGATGATGGTACTCGGTCGATCGTAATAGCGCCGAATGCGTTGCTGGGTCTCGGTCGAGTTGGCGATAAATACATCGACCCGCTCGGCTGCCTGGTGATCGAGCTTGCGTTGACGCGGCACCATCAATGGCATCAGCTTGCGAATGACGGGATTGAGTTTGCCATAGCCTGGGTCACGCCGGTATTCCTGGTAATGGCTCCAGTAATATCGCGGCGGTGTATGACAGTAATTGATGATGATTTGGTCAGGCCGCGTCTTAGTCACTTGATGTCCATGCAGGTACGAGCTGGTAAGGATGATGTCAAAATCGGATAGGTCTAGTTTGCGCATGGCTTTGACGGCCAGCGTCGGGAAAAGTTTGTGGTAGCTGCGTAGTTTTTTGGGGAGTTTCTGGAGGCGCGATGTACGAATATCGAGCTTGCGAAAAGCGGGCATAGCGGCTGGATCATAGAGTGCGGTATAGATTGGTGCGCTGGGAAAGGCCGCGTGCATGGCAAGTACGACATTCTCCGCACCCCCCATAACTGTCAAAAAATCGCAGACGATCGCGATTCGAGGCGGACGAGGAGACATTATTTAGCTCCGGTTTTGCGTAGCACCACGCCGATAGTCTTGAAAAGTATTTTTATATCGAGCCAGAAGCTCCAGTTTTGAGCATAAAACGTCTCGAGCTCAATTCGATCCTCAAAACTGAGGTTGGAGCGCCCCGATACTTGCCAGAGACCGGTGACACCCGATTTGACGCTGTGAAGCAATGCGGCCTTGTGATCCGAAAACATGACCTCTTGTGGCAGAATCGGCCGCGGGCCGACGAGGCTCAGTTCGCCGCGCAGCACATTGAAAACCTGCGGCAATTCATCGAGCGAAGTGTCGCGTAAAAACTTGCCAAATCGCGTGATGCGCGGATCGTTGTCGACCTTGCGGTGGCGTTCGTATTCTCGTGCCAAATCTTCGCGACCCATGGCCCGAAATTCTTCGGCGGCGTCACGACTGCCATATCGTGCGTCCATGCTGCGAAACTTGATCAGTCGCACTGGTTTTGAAAACTGACTAAGCCGCTGCGAGATGTAAAAGACCGGTCCAGGACTCAAGATCTTTTGCAGCACAATAAGCAGGCAAAACAGCGGAGACAACAGCACGATGAGGACGAAAGCAACAATACTATCAAAGATGCGTTTAGCGATCGCTCCCCAGCCGATAAGCGGCGTCTGGCTGACGGTGATCATCGGATACCCCAGGAACACATCAACAGTGTTTTTGCCAGCATAAAACTCAGGTTCGCCCGGGATGAAGCTATAGCGAATGTGATGAAGCTGAGCAGCACCGAGGATCAACTGATTGCGTTCGGCAGAATCATACAGATCGGTCTGAATAATGGCATTGATGCGATGCGGCGTAATATGCGCTAGTGCTTCATCGAAATCACTATAATGAATAATACCGAGATTGCGCGGTACGATGCGGCTGGGTCCAGCCATGGCGACGACTTGGTAGCCGCTTTTGCGCGTATCTGAGAGCTGAAACGCGATATCGCGCGTAGCGGGCGAATTGCCGATGATGAGCACGCGGCTAATACCGCGGCCGTAGCGATAGCTAATATCGCGCAGTACTCGGATAATCTCACGTTCAAGCAAGATCAAGCCAAACGATCCGGCCAGTGCATAAAGCGCCACGAGACGCGCAGGAAACATCGGGCGCATCGTGGCATACTCCCAGCCGATGATGATAAGTATGCCGATACTACAGCCGACAAATATTTTGCCCCATTCTACCAAGCGGCGGTTATACGTATGAGAACTATAAAGTCCAATAATGGCAAAAATAATGATCCAGATTGGCAGTAGCACTGCGAGATTAGTCACATAATCAGCTGCAAACACGGGATTGAGGAGTGGGCGGTCATCGAGCTTGACGCGGGCGATATACGCGCCAGTAAATGCAGCGAGCAAGACGATGAAATCTGCGCTGACGAGGATGAGGCTGAAGAATTTGGAATTTTTAGCAGGCATATGAGTAGTGCTATTATACCATTTTCGAGGTAAAATAAGGATAATGAATCGCCGACTCCCCGCAATCATCGTCGCTATACTCGTTGGGATCATGATCTTGATCGTACTGCATGCGCCAATGAGTGTTGGTCTAGGGGTGATTTGGCCGGATTGGGCGTTGATCATCAAGTCATGGAAAGAAATCGCGATGGTGTTTGCGAGTTGTTGCCTGGTTGTTTTGGTCAGCCGCAAGCGGTATTGGGGCGCGCTGGCTCGCGATCGATTATTTTGGGTGATTATAGCGTATACCGGTCTTGTGGGTGTGCTAGCAATGCTCAAATATATCGGTATTGCTCCGACCCTCGCTGGTCTGATGATTGATCTCAGATATGTGCTGTATTTCGCACTTGTCTACACATTGTTGAGACTCTACCCGCATTACCAAGCGCACTTCCTCCGCGCTGGTCTCATCGGTGCGGTCATAGTCATTGGATTTGGGGTCATGCAGCTTTTTCTGCCTCACGATATCTTGCGCCATATTGGCTATAGCGTGGATACGATTGCGCCGTATGGCACGGTAGATCGCAACTACGATTTCATCCGTATTAATAGCACGCTGCGCGGACCAAATCCACTGGGCGCGTATACGATCATGACGCTCGTGGCGGCTATTAGTTATGGCGTCTTGTGGCAACGCCGCCGCCATACCTGGATCGCGGCGGGCGCCACTATTGCCTCAGTAATTGTTTTGTGGCTCAGTTATTCTCGCAGTGCAGCTATTGGCGCTTTGATCGCAGTCGGAATTGTACTTGTAGTCCGGTATTGGTCTCGCATACCCAAACTCACATGGGCTGGTATTGGGGTGGGGCTCATCATCGCTGGCGCGGTAGTATTGATGCTTGGACGTAGCGACCCTTTCATATCAAACGTTGTATTTCATGAAGACCCTGGCGAAGGTGGTATGATCGACTCCAATGAGGCTCATGTCGATTCGCTCGCAAGTGGTGCTTGGCGGATGCTGACACAGCCATGGGGCGGCGGTATCGGCAGTACGGGCTCAGCGTCACTACTGTCGGATCAGCCGTTAATCATCGAAAACCAATATTTATTTGTTGCACACGAAACAGGCTGGCTAGGGCTGGGGTTGTTCGTCACGTTGTCTTACATGGTGATGTATCGCTTGTGGCGCTATCGTCGATCGGTCCTGGGTCTGACTGTATTCGCAAGCGGTGTCGGGCTGATTGTTATCGGTCTCTTGCTGCCAGTCTGGGCGGATGACACGGTGAGTATTGTCTGGTGGGGGCTGGCAGCGGTAGTTTTAGCGAGAGGAGATGATGATGGAGCCCAAACGGCCGACCAAAAAACAACATGAACTACTGAGTTTTATCGACGGATTTATCAAGGGCAATGGTTACGGCCCAAGCTATCGTGAAATCATGCGCGCGCTCGACTACAAGAGCGTCAGTACGGTGGCCACACATGTTGACGGGCTGATCGCTCGAGGCTGGCTACGCAAACGCGACAAATCCGCCCGCTCGCTTGAAGTTGCGTCCTTGCAGAGCCGTCTTGCGCTACCAGTTCCGACGCCTACCGCTATACCAGATCATCTAGCATGGCTCGAAGCTCAGGTAGCGCGTAGCTCAGATGCGGCCGAACGGGCAAGCCTACAGGCAGCACTTGCTATTCTAGAGTCTCGCGCCACATCTACAGATGAGACGCCTGTTTACACCGATGAGAAAATACGATAAAATACCACGTGTACCAAAAGTACATTGTATTCCGGCATAGCTCAGTGGTAGAGCGGATCGCTGTTAACGATTAGGTCGTTGGTTCGAGCCCAACTGCCGGAGCCAAGTTTGATTTTGAGAGCACTCTGAGATTACATCAAAGGGTGCTTTTAGATTGAAAATGAGCTTTTTGTCCTGAATTACGAGGTTCGAAAGTAGAAAGCGTAAAAGCTTGGATTTTAGAGCCGCTTTCGAACTTTGGAATAGTTTAGGGGCTTTTGTAGCTATCTCTAACAGATACGAACTGGTTAATAGAAAACTTTTATCATTGTGGGTCAAATTAACGAGCTGGTCGTCTAACTGCTCTTGGCGAGCCTTTAGGTCCTTAACATATTCGTCATAGTCATTGAGAGTAATACGCCCGTCGAGCCTATCCTCATACAAAATACCGAGCTTTTTCTGTATTGTGTCGTATTCTGAACGGGTTTGCTCAATGGCATTTGCATAGTAAAGCTGTTGGTTGTCGTGGTGCTTACGCAACTCGTCAATCACATAGTTTATTATGTCCTCGTTCATTTCTAGTTTACCTACAAGCTCGGCAACCTGCGGCACAAGGTCCTTTTCTTTGATGTGTATCTGCTTGCACGGACCTTTGCCCTTACTGCACTGCATATACACATTACCCTTAGCGGTGTAAGACGATACGCTACAACCACAGCTACCGCACTTGAGCAGTCCATTAAACGTATAGTCTATGGACTGCTTTTTGGTTCTGTTTGTGCCACGCTGCTCATTAACAGCCTGGACCTTATCAAACATCTTACGGCTGATAAGCGGCTCATACTTGTGAGGATATAGCTTGCCGTTGTACCGCATAACGCCGTAATAAAACGGGTTTTTCAGGATTTGCTCGACGTAACTCTGACCAATCGCTGTGCGTTTAGGGGTATTGTTACGCAAGCCGTCGGCTTTGAGCTGGGCGGCTATGCCTCTGAACGGAGTGCCAACAAGTCGCAATTGAAATGCTTTTTTGATGTAGCCAGCTCGTTCTTGGTCGATTAGCACAGTGGTCTCTTTGTCGCTAATTCTGTGGTTTACGAAGCCAATCGGTGCTTTACCAGGCCACTCGCCGTCATTGAGCTTTTGCTCAAACCGTCGCTTAACATTATCCCTAATACTGTCCGAGTAGTAGCGAGCAAGTGCCACGCCAATACCAAGCCTAAATAGGTCAGGAGCACCAGAGTTTTTAGTGACACATAAATTATCTGACGGAAAGTGTATCTCGATTTTGCCGTCCTCACGGAGCTTGTTGAGTATTTTTACCTCATCGGCTGAACTGTCCCTTGTGTAGCGGTCAATTTTGTCAAAAACGACAATACACTCATTAGGGTAGGCTTGGATACTTTTTACAATGTTGCCGAACGTCTTACGGTTGTCTTTGTATGCACTTTCGTCAAACTCAAACAGTTCATAGTCGTAGTCTTTATCTTTACCGTATTTTTCGAGGCGTAAAACCTGTGCAGGTAACGCCTGTCTTTGCTCTGGGTCAGAGACCCTTGCTATCAAAAATGCCTTAGTTTTCATAGTAATTCCTTTCTCTGGTAGTATATACCATTATATAACAATAAGTAACAATCATAGATGACCTTTAATCTGGTCCATTTTGGTAGGTTCAAACTGCTCAAGCATTTGGTTAATGCCTAGTATGGTTTTGTATTGAACCTTATGTGGCGGCTTAGTAAGCGGCTTGAGCCGTGACCAAGCGTGTTTGCCAAAGCGGTCCTCAAACATTGACCTAATGTGGCGTTGCTCGCTCTTAGTAAGTAGTAACATCATACCGAGCCTTGCGGCAGCTTGAGACGGACCTTTTACGTCTGCCGACTGCAATATGTTAGCCAGCAGCTTGTCTGGCTCATCAGTATCTAGTGCGAGCTTTGGCAGGGAGCTAAAAAAGTTCTGCCAATGGTCTTGCAGTAAGGCTTTGGATAGTTCGGCAGAGAAAACATTTTGAAAGGTCAGCGGCTTATCAAAGCCAACTGCTGCCAAAGCGTCAGTGGTCTTTCGTTTACCGTTAAGCCTTACCTCATACCGCATTACTGCTGTTGGTTGCTGTCGTGCCAACTGGTCAAGCAAGTCAAGCTGCACAAAGTTGTCTTTCTCTTGCGAGCGTTTTTCGCTAGTTTTAGATTGCCGTAAGTCTGCCAGCTTATCGTATATGGCTATATCTAGCGAGTTGGTATGGACGTGTAGCACATAACCGCCATTGCGAAAGTTGGTATTCTGCACGTCATAACGCTTGCTAATGTCAGCAGTGCGTAGCATTTGCAGCACAGCCGAGCAGGACGTGTAATCCTTAAACACAAAGTTCTTGCTGTAATGTAATGCTCGTACCTCTGCATTTTCAATCTGTTTCGTGAATAGCCAAACGCCCATTTCCCTTAGCGTCTCTTGTAGCTGCCGAACAACAAGGTTGTAGTCAGCGTCGGTTAGCTCATCAAAGTTATTGCCGAACGCTATCTTTGGCAGTGAAAGCTCAATCGCAAGTTCATAGGCAGCTCGCTTATAGCCTCTAGGTCGCTGGGTATAGGTAAGGCGTGGCTGATACTTGCCGAGCTTTTTGGTAGCTGCTGACGGGTTAGCCATTGCCTTGAAATAGCCAAAGTAGTCAGGGTTTATGCTATCAAGCGTCGGTTGAAAGGTGGCTCGTGAGTGTAGTGGCTTGTCCATTTTTATCACTAGCTTTATTGTGTCTATCATAGTCATCACGTCCTTTAAAAAGTTGCTCGCACTTGGCAACAACCGCCTGTTCAATCTGCTTGCCAAAATCCCTGTTAATTGGATGGTAAAGGTTCAGTTCCTTACTGCCCAGCTTTTTAGTAGGGTAGGTAATCCTATATGAGCCGTCTAAGCGGCTGTGAACGCCAATAGAGCCGAGATATAGGCTTTCATCAAGGACAACACTAGCAAACGCTACCAAGCCGTTATTTGGCTTTACTGGCACTATGTTTACCTCGCTAATTAACATTGCAATCCTCTTGGCATTCTGGCGTTTTGCACGGTCCTTCAAGCAGTAGGCTGATATAAGCCCGTATTGCTCTCATTTGCTTATGGTCAAGGTCACAGATTAGCGACCTTATATGGTTAGAGGTTGCCTGGCTACCGATAATAGCTGGCAAGTAACCCTCTGCCTCTTTAACAATCTGTTCAATCTCGTTTAATTCAGCGTTCCAAATTATCAGCATTGCGGCGTGTAGTCGGCACTCGTTGCACCAGGCTAAAACCGTGTCAGCTATTGCTTGTTTGCTTGCGTCGCTCATTTTCATCAATCCTTTCTTGTTCTTTAAGTTCAAGGTCCATTTCAATCAGCACGTCAAAATAACCGACCAAATTGGCGGTTGCAACGTCGTCTCGACCTAGCTCGGCAATAAACTCTTGCAGAGTGACGATTTTGGGTTGTGGGCTACTTTGCTGCTGCATAGTAACCATTAAGACGACCCTGCCGTTTAGCAGAGTTTAAACTCGTGGATAACTACGTTTTTACAGATTAGAAATATATTCGGGGTTTATATAAACCTCGTAACTCAGCAGCACAAAGAATTGGGTTATTTGTCCCTTGCTGGCAATCGCTATTTTGTCGTTTAAAGCGTTTACTATACCCTTAATTCTACTTACGAAAGTTGCCTCATCATCAATGCCTTTATGCTCATTGAAAGCAGCAGCCATAAACTCAACAATATCCCACTTCTTTATAAAGTTATCTCGTGAGCTAAAGAAAAAGTCACAAAAACGAGCTTGCTGTGAGGTGCGAGAGACTACAACATCAATGCCTTTTATTATCATCTTGGAGCGTTCAAATATAAATCTTACGTCAGCATAAGCAATCTTAGTGAGACCGCTTGGCAGTTGCCCAGTGATAAGCTGTTTCAGCTCAGTAATTTCTTGTCGATTTGCTCTTATTTCTGTAAACAGTAGGTCCACTTTTGCCGAACTGACGTAAATAAAGTCATCATCAATACGCTGCGTTTGGATAGTGTCAGTGATAATAGCAACACTGCCGTCACGGTTAATAACGTCTATCACATCAACATCAATAAACTGCGTTGGCGTTAGCCTTGAAATGCTATTAGCTAGAGAGCCAATGTCAATACTTAGTGCCTTTACAAGTCGCTCGCTTATTATCTGCCAGTCTGCAAAAAAGTTATGCAAAATGTTAGCGGCGTTAATTGCCGATACAAACGACTGGCTGATTAGGTTAGTCGATATTGCCAGGCTTTGCTGAAAGGTTACGAGCTGTTGAACTGGTATGGTTGGCAATATGAGGTTATTTTGGAACTTGTTTAGGACCAGAGCTGTTTCCTGGGCTTGCTGCATAACACGGGCAATTGGCACTGTATCTATGGTCTTGAACATAGCGGCAATACCCTTAAAATCGTACATTTCTGTTATACGCTTTGCTATCTCGCTCGCTTGCTTATTTGCCTCTGCAAGCTGCCTTGCCTGAGTAGGGGTAAGTAAGTCGGGGTCTTTTTCGGCTAGCTCAAGCCACTCGTCAACCGAAAGGCTGTCTCTGTATTTCTTAGCGTCAAGGTCCAGGTCATATTTTGGTCTGACTGGTAGTATAATCTCGACTGATTTAACGTCTTTAGCCTTTGGCTTTACGGGCTGCTTTTTGGCAGACGATTTACTAGCCGCTTTTTTCAGAGGCTTTTTCTTGGGCTTATCTGGCTGTTTGTCGTCTTTTTTCATCACATCTTTTCCAAAATCGCACTACCGCAGTCACTCTTACTCTTGTATGATAATAGTATCAATTGTGAGGATATATGTCACAGAAAGATTTACCCGATTTTCTAACACTCAAACAGGCTTGCGAACTTTTGCAGGTACACCCAAACACGCTGCGAAATTGGGATAAATCAGGCACACTCAAAGCTATCCGAATTGGCGAGCGTAAATTGCGACGTTATAAAAAGAGCGATTTATTAAAGTTAATGGAGCAAAAGTAATGAGCGAACTGCTAATCGTTCAAAATATAAGTCGTGAGGGACCTGGGCTGCTTGAGCAGGTGCTTAGAGATGAAAAGGTAGCTTTTGACCTAGTTGACTTGGACAAAGGGCAAGAAATGCCTGCATTAGACGGCTACAAGGCACTGGTTGTGCTTGGTGGTCCCGACAGTGCCAATGATGATACTGCAAAGATGACTACCGAGTTAGCTCGCATAAAAGAGGGATTGGACGCTGGCATACCTTATCTTGGCATTTGCCTTGGTCTACAAACACTTGTAAAGGCGGCTGGCGGTAAGGTCGTGCCAGGGAATGTCAAAGAGATAGGCTTTATTGACCCTGACAATAACCAACATACCGTTGCCGTAACCGATGAGGGCAAGACCGACCCATTGCTAGCTGGTTTGCCAGAGACATTAGATGTGTTCCAACTACACGGCGAAACTGTTGAGCTAACGCCTGGTATGACGGTTTTAGCAACTGGTAAGTTCTGTAAAAATCAGATTGTGCGAGTTGCAGACAAGGCTTACGGTATTCAATCACACTTTGAGCTAACACCAGAAATGCTAACAGTCTGGGCAGAGCAAGACCCTGATTTGACACCAATCGGCAAAGACAAGTTACAGGCAGACTTTGCAGCCATTGAACAATCCTATACAAACATAGGGCAAACACTATTACGCAATTTCCTAAGAATTGCGGAGCTTACATAATGAGCCGAAAGCAGAGGTAATCTATGGCAACTTACGACGATTTTGAAAAGCTAGACGTAAGAGTAGGCAAAGTTGTTGAGGTTGACGACTTTCCAGAGGCACGAAAGCCGTCTTATAAGCTAAAAATAGACTTTGGCGGCGAGATTGGCATTAAAAAGTCTTGTGCTCAGTTACCGCAAAATTATACAAAGGAACAGCTTAAAGACCGCCTGGTTTTAGGTGTGGTCAATTTTCCGCCGAGGCAGATAGGTCCCGCTGTCTCGGAGGTATTAACTTTAGGCGTGCCAGACGAAAATGGTGATTGTATTCTAATTGAGCCAACGAAAGGCGTGCCAGTCGGCGGCAGACTTTATTAAGCCACTCTGACAAAAATTCGAAAATGCAAAACATACTCTACGCTCTCATTCTTTTGCTTGGACTAGCCTCATATATCGCTGGGTTAAGCCAGATGTTGCAAGGTAAATATGCACCGAGTGTATTCAGTAGAGTAGTGTGGCTGCTGCTAGCGGCGATTAGCTTTGCGGGTGTTTTAGGCAGTAATGGCAGCACAGCCTCGACATTGCTTGCTGGTATCTTTCTGGTCGGCAATGCGGCTATTTGTTTAGCTAGCTTTTGGAAAGGCTCAAGAGACTTTGGCAAGTTGGAGCTGTTTTGCTTGGTATTGCTTGCTGTCAGTGGTCTTGTATGGATACTTTTCAATGCTCCTCTGTTGAGCTTATGCATTAGTCTGCTTGCTCACTTTATTGGTGCGTTACCTACATATAAGCGTGTCTGGTCCAAGCCAGAAAGTGAAAGCACACTATTTTGGTTCTTTTTCTTTGCAGCTAGCCTATTAAGTATCTTTGCGAGCAAGGGTAGTTCACTAGAGGCAATAGCGTTTCCAATTTACTTTACGTTTTTTGACGGCAGCCTATTCATACTTTCAATTAGAGGCAAGCAACGTAAATAGTTTTACTTTTTCTTTACGTCTTTTTCGGTATTCTTTTTAGTGCGGTAAAGCGAAAACACATACAAGGCAGTTGATACTACTAAAGAGGCGTAAATTGCAGTATTCAGCCATACTTGCAAAGCATTTTGGCTGCTTGCTGCCCACTCGCCGACTATCTTGACAGTGATTACCGCAGTAAACAGCACTGGGAAAATATACCAATAGACTATATGCACCCAGTCCGAAAAGATAGCGTAGTTATTAAGGTATGCCTTGCCCTCACGGGTAAACGCTTTGCCGTCGTAGTGTTTTGCCAGCTCCTTTTCTAGTTGGTGCGTGTAGTTGTATTGTTTTTCAATGTTAATAACGTTCTGAAAGTAGCGAATTGCCACATATAGCAGAGCGAACCATACTAGCGACGCAATGACATTGACACTGATAGCAGCGTCAACCTCTAACTTTTTCTGGGCAAACTGGGTTAAAACACTCTGCGATTGGCTAGGCGAAACATATTGAAACGCCATAACACCAAGCAAAATCAATATAAAGAGAAAATTGGTGTCTCTGGTTTTGTTTAGTTTTTTAAAGTCAGTAACCGTGTTGTTATAGTGGTCATTTAACACAGTCAACTTGGTGTCGTGGCTGGGTTTTGGCATTTACTTCATATCTTTCAGTTGAGCCAAAGCACGCATAATGTTGGCTTGGTTATAGCCTTCAACAAGTAGACCCTTTGCGTCACTACACTGGTCGGGTAGCAGATAATTGGGCTGCAACCGTACTACTACCAGTTTTCGCTTATACAGTTTTGCTTGCTGTATTTCGTAGTTAATCCAGTTTGTGCAGCCGATTGCGGCAGCGTCTCGGTGTCGCTGCGTGGCATACTGTCCAGCAATTACCAGCACATAAGTAGCGTCTTTGATTTTTTGGGTCAGCACCGCTTTCACACGACCAACGTTATCGGTGTTAACTTCCTGTGACGATTTGTCTTGAAAGGTAAATTGAAAGCGGCTGTTTTTGTTCCAGGCAGATAATAGGAACTTATAGTGCTTGTCATTTTCGTAATCAAAGCTAACGAAAACACGGGGCTTACGCAAGAAAATTGGCAGTGCTGGTGCTTGCGGCACGAATTTTTGGGGCTGGGTATATATCGGTAGCCTGTTATCTACAGACTTAGCCTTTACTAATGCGTCAGCTAGAATGGACTGCGGCTTTGGTTGGGCAGGTCGCAAGAAATTGAGCAGACTTGCTGGCGGTTGCGGCTTTGGCTGCGGTGGATTTGTTCCGTATAAAGCTTTATATATCTCGTCAAACTGGCTCATCACATCTTTCTTTCTGTCTATATTTTACAGCTAAACAATAAAAAGAGACAGCCGCAACGCTGTCCCTTTTTTATAGTGTAAGAAAACTACTGCAAATTAACTTTTACGCCGCCTGAAAAGGCACTGTCGTGCAGTTCAGCCGTTGCAGGTGCTTGGTCTTTTGGTATATCAAACACGATAGCACCAGTAACACTATTGCCTGGGTTTATGTCGTTATACCAGCTTGTACCATTTGGAGCATTGTAAAGTGTAGCCGTATCATCAGCCGAATACTTTTGACCACTGGCATTCAGCAGATATTGGTTGCTTGAAACGAGGCTTTGAGCCTGGTCGCCAATGTTCTTGACCGAAACATTAAGTAGGCAGTATTGCCCTTGAGCCGTCTTGGTTAGATATTGGTTAGCACCAACAGAGGCTTTGCCGCACTCAACGCTGGTAACGGTAAACTCGAACTTACCGTCATTAGCGGCTTGTCCAACTTTAGCCGTTTCAGCCTTAGCTTGGGTTTTTGTGTCTTTACTGCCATTTGAGCTAGTTGTAGATTTGTTACCGCCGCCAGCAGCACCACCGATAATTGCCAGCAAAACGATAACCCCTATTACTGTTAGCACCTTGTGGCGAGCAAACCAATTTCGTTTCTTTTCTGCCATTTTCTTTACCCATACTCCTTGTTTAAGTTGTCTCTGTAAATATATAACATTGAGTAACAAAAATAAACAGTTAGTTTATGTAACTATCTGTTTATAATTTTTACGCTAGGTGTATGACAAATGCACCAGAACAGAAATTGATGAAAGCCTTTGGTAAGCGAGTGGCAGAAGTGCGTAAGAGCAGAGGCGTTACGCAACAGGAGCTAGCTGAGAACATAGGTATGAGCGTCGTGGCTATTGCATATATCGAAACTGGCAATCGCTGGGCTAGGCTTGGTACTTTGAATAAAATCGCAAATAGCCTCAAGGTTAATGTTGCCGATTTGTTCAAGGGTATTTAGTTCCGAAAAAACGCTT
This sequence comes from Candidatus Saccharibacteria bacterium UBA1949, assembly GCA_002336735.1. GTDB lineage: Bacteria > Patescibacteriota > Saccharimonadia > Saccharimonadales > Saccharimonadaceae > Saccharimonas. Next base: position 53,286 of record DDER01000019.1, read on the forward strand.
GGTCAAATGACCCCCAAAAATACGGCATTCATACGGCGGAGTGTATTTTGTGGGGAATAAAGGGGACTACCCCCGCCTTGCAAGTGAGCGATTATAGGTTATCAAAACTGAATGCTAGGCTTGGTTCATACAGCCGAACGGTAGCGGCAAGGTCATCAAACTCATAATCCTCATACTGCTCGCTACTAGTTCGCAATGTTTCCACTAGACGGAGCCAAGTAATGACACCCATGTAGGGTGTTTTTACTTGGCTTTGACACCTGGCGCGAGAACCAGGCCTTTTGCGAAGCAAAAGTGGTTCGTGAAGCGCCGCGCAGAAAAATTAGCTTGCTCATTTTTCAAGCAAGCGGATATAAGGAGCTCTAGCGACTGCTGCCCAACTGCCGGAGCCAAGCAAAGCAGCCCATCAAACGATGGGCTTTTTGCGTGGCGCTGTATGGCTACGGCTAACTATGTGAGAGTTGGTCCTTTATCTTCTGTAATTCTATCTTTTTGCCCTCATACTCCTTTAAAAACTGTCGGTACGCTTGAGGTGACATATCATTGACGCGTTCTAAGTTTAGCCACCGTGGAGCAGGCTCACCGAGGTAATACTGAGCACTTGACCATCGATAGCGCAGGTACCGGCGGGGATTCATATGGATGTAGCGAGTGATGTGGAGCAGGTACGATTCATTATCGATACGCGAGGCCTTAAACACGCTTTGGAATAAATGGCCATTGCGACGGTACTTGCGGTTGAAGTACATAGTGTAGGCTGTCGATACAGAGCGCATAAAGCGAGTCAACGCTTCGGGATCAGTTTCTTGATACATGAGTAGATGGAAATGGTTGTCCATCAGGCAATAGGCAGTGAGCTCTATGGGGTACGTCTCGTATGGCACCTCGTCTAGAACGCGTTGCTCCGCTTGACACATCGAGGTAACGGGCAAAGAGTGACACACATTTTTCCCGATCCTGGTCATCACGAAATATGTCACCACCCGCGGCCCCGCGATTATATGCATGGTAATACGCTGGGGTATCATACTGCTTTACAGTGTTTTTTATCGGCACACCCTCAGCTTAACAAGAAATGGCAATTTATAACACCTCTTAGGGATTAACCCTATATCTCCCTATATCTCTATATCTCGTGCTCCATGCCAAAAACGTGTCATAATAAAATCCCCTCTGTTGTGGGATGATCCCTGTGAAATTCTGTGGAGCCCATAAGCTTATCTAGATAAGTGTTGGCGAGTGGCTATCTTGGGGTAACTCAGGGATTTCATTGACAAGATGCAGCCATAGGCCCATACGTTCTGCTTGTTTTTTGCTAACACACCTAACACCGCCCCTATACTTTGTGGACGACTTACCCCCAAGCTTGATAGAGACAGGTACTTTACGGTTAGGGCCTGCCAGTATGTATACATCATGGTTATAGCATGGGGTATCACTACTCTCTTCGCGCGGCGATGCCAGATAAGCTTCAAATCCGCGCTCAAGCAACTCCGCTAATACATCTAGCTCAAAACTAAACGACTGTGCTTTTGGGTCAGTCTCCTCGTCTAGCGTAGCTCGTATCAACCTAATCTTCGCAGCCGTCTGTCCATAGATCTCTGGTGCTGGGCTAAGCCCTTGCGTGCGGTATTCATATAGGGCCTCTAGGGCTAGGACAGCTGCGAGCTGCGCACCCTTCGTAGGGTTTTTTCTCCCTCAAGTCGATTCTTGAACATTTCAATAGCCAGAGTGAGCGTCTCCCTGTCATGGGTCGCAAGCGAGCTCTCAAGCTTGCCCCAGGTGTCGCGATTTTGATATCCCGATAGCCTCATTGCATCTTCTGGGGCTAGACTTTCCGCAGTCATCAAGGCAGGTGCTCGCGTTGGATGAATGTGTTCTTTGGTCGATGTTTTTTGCATTGGATGAGTCCGTTTGGTATTTTGGAATGCCTACTGTTTAATGCAGGATTCTTAGTATAATTTGTATCATAGCAGACTTTGGTCGAAATGTCAATATTATCGTATTAACTCACCACATCCTACCCCCACACTTCTACCTCACCTCTGACCCTATACCACTAGGCTATAGGCCTGTTGTAGTTGTTCATACGAACCTAGGGGACCTAGGGATTAACCCTATATTCCTATAATCAAACCGAGCCCGGCGGTTGACGACGGCGGATGAGGCAGGTTTTTTGCGGCCCGAGGATTTTTTGGACATGGGACTAGTATAACAGATACGAAAAGCAGAAGACCGCACGCCGAGCGGCGGACGGCCTGCTGCGGTGTGCGGTCAGAGGTAAGGTGAGCGAGGGGGCTCAGATGCTGGACGAGAAGTACAGCGTGTCGCCGTCATCCTCGTCGGTGCGGTAGAAGCTGTTGCTGGATGTCTTCGAGTTTCCGGTCGAGTCTCTCGAGATTCGCGTCGGCTTCTTGACGCAGCACACTGCGGCTGAGGAGGATCAACATGCCGTGGACCTCTTCTTCGCGATTCCGCTTTGGGTCGTTAGCTCTCCTACTCCTGTCGAGCACCTTATGGAGCGTCTTAATGTCGGCGCCGATCCACCCCAGGCTCTCTCTACGATCCTTGAGGTACTTGCGGCTAGCAGCCAGCTCTACTTGTCGGGCCTTGAGCAATTCTTCATAAGTGGCCATTGTAGCCGCTTTCTGTGAGATGGATTACTCATTCACGGGGTCTTGGATGGGCTCGTGTCGTCGGGGAAATCCCCGTGGTTGAGCTCGTCGGTGATCGCCCGGAAAAGCTCCATGTTGGCGCGCGGTTTTGCTGAGCACCTCGGCCGTATTGACATGGCCGACGTTTGGCGTAGTGCCGGTAGTGAAGGCCTCCGCCATGATGATCCTTTCTCTGGGTGTCTCCCACCGAGACATTAGAGTGATTATATCAAAAAATTATCGACATGTCAAATAATCCCCACATCCCACCCCCAAC
>DDER01000041.1 GCA_002336735.1 Candidatus Saccharibacteria bacterium UBA1949
GATAAAATTCTTTCAGAATTTTTCGCGACCCCGCCTCAACTCGGCTCACATTCGTTCGTCCGGGTTTCCGGCCTTGCAGAGCGCCACTGGCGCTCTTCACACTTGGCGACGTCCCAATACTTCCTCGTATTATACTAGTAGCTTGGCAAAGATGAAATGGTGACATGGAAGTATCGGCAGCCATGGTGCCTTGTCACGATAAAATTCTTTCAGAATTTTTCGCGACCCCGCCTCAACTCGGCTCACATTCGTTCGTCCGGGTTTCCGGCCTTGCAGAGCGCCACTGGCGCTCTGCACACTTGGCGACGTCCTGCTGGTAGTTCGTCAAATGCACGTGTTATTGTATCATATCTGGCAGTGGTTTTTCGAGTGGTACGCGCGGGATCATGTCAATTTCATTGTGCGACCGAGCCATTTGTGTGCCTCTATCGCTAGGACGGTGATGATAAACCCACTAAGGGAGGCGACATAAATATCGCCAATCGCCGCTGGCGCGACATGAAGATATGGTGCCAACGGCCCAAATACAGCAAGAACTTGCAGAGCAATCGAACCGATGATACCAACATAAAACCATGGATTGAAATGACGAATCATATGCCACGCTGGCTGGTAGTCGCTACGAAATGAAAATGCACTGGCCCACTGCATGACAGCGAGGGTGCAGAACGCGATAGTGCGACCATATTCAACACCATAGCGGCTCGAGAAATAATCATAAAACCCAATAGTCACGACAGCCATCACACAGGCTGTCAATAAAATTCGTCCAATCATGTAGCGTGAAAACAACGGCGCATTCGGATCGAGTGGAGGGCGTTTCATGACCTGCTTGTCGCCCGGTTCGAGGCCGAGTGGGATAACCATTGACGTATCAGTCACGAGGTTGATCCAGAGAATCTGTACAGGGACGAGTGCGACAGGCATGCCGACAATAAGCGCAAATAGAGCCACCAGTACTTCACCGAGATTGGTGGCGAGTAGATACGCTACCATGCGTTTGATATTGCTGTAGATAGTGCGGCCCTCGGCAACGGCGCTAATAATTGTGCGGAAATTGTTGTCGAGCAAGATGATATCGCCCGCTTCTTTGGCGATCTGAGTACCGCCGCCCATCGCGATACCGACGTGAGCATTTGTGAGGGCTGGCACGTCATTGACACCATCGCCGGTCATAGCGGTGATCTCATGCTTTTTAAGCGATGTCAGAATACGATGTTTGTGCTCAGGAATGACGCGGGCAAATACACGAGATTGGCCTACGCGGCTATCGAGTTGTTGTTCGTCGAGCGTGTGGATAGAGCGGCTATCGAATACTTGGTCGCGCGATTCGAGCATACCGAGTTGATGGCCGATATGGTAGGCTGTCTCCTGATGATCCCCCGTCACCATCCGCACCGAAATACCAGCCGCAATCGCTTGGCGGACTGCCGCGACTGCTTCGCGTCGTATTTTATCTGCAATAGCAATATACCCGATAAAATCAAAATGACCTCGCGTACTCATGCTGTGTAGCGAGGACGGAACCGTAGGCGATAGATACCTGGCAAGGGCTATCACTCGAGCACCGCTACCGGCAAGCTCTTGGAGTTTGAGTCGAGCTCGCTCGCGTTCGTTGTCTGTCATGTCAGATACGTCAAGAATACGTTCAGGCGCACCCTTGATATAGGTTATACATGTTGACCCATGATGCCAGGTATTGCCGCTCATGGCCGTTGATTGATCAAATGGAAACGATGCCGCTGGTCGTACGCTACGAGGTTTGATGCGAAACCGCTGACTGTAATCTTCGATTGCAAGATCAAGCGGATCATGAACTTTGGACTGGTATATATTTGCAGCCTTGAGGGCGTGCTGTGCAATTGAACTGTCTGTTTGGTCGGGCGACCATGTCGACTGGACGGTCAGCTTGTTTTTGGTCAAGGTCCCGGTCTTGTCTGTCGCGATGGTTGTGAGCGCACCGATTGTCTCGATCGCATGCATGTTGCGTACGAGAGCTTTTCGTGCGGCCATGCGCCGCATACCGAGTACCAGCACCACGGTGATTGCAACCGGTAATCCCTCTGGTACGGCACTGACCGCGAGTGCGATCACAAACCTCAATGCTTCAGAGAGCTCGACGCCGCGATAGAGGGACAACCCAAACGCGCAGATCGATATAGCTGCAATCACAATAATCAATTGGGTAATCAAGCGATCGATCTTGGCTTCGACTGGGCTTTTGATTTCGATGGTAGAGCTAAGGGCGGCAATATGGCCAAATTCTGTCGCATTGCCTGTCCGCACGACGATAGCTCGCGCTTCCCCGCCGATAACAAATGAGCCTTGGAAGACCATGTTTGATTGTTCATAAATCTCTTTGCTATCTGAGAGCGTCTTTGATAATTTGCTGATCGGCAGCGACTCACCCGTCAGTTGCGACTCATCGACACGTAGCGAGTGTACGAGCATGAGGCGCGCATCTGCAGGGACTTTCTCGCCTTCGTTGAGGATGATGATATCGCCGGGTACTATACGGCTTGCGTCGATCTCGTCTACGTGTCGATCGCGGAGGACGGCGACGCGGATTTGATCTTTTTTTTGGAGCGCTCGTAGGATTCTTTCAGTTGAATATCGCTGCACATAATAAATAGCGGCACTGACCATAATAATAGCGATGACAATTCCGGCATCAATATAGGCGTGGTGCCACAAGCTAATTCCAGCTGCGACAAACAGTACCAGTACAAAGACGCTTGCAAAGGGTTCTATGATCTTGCGCCAGAGCGGCTCGCTTTTGACTGCAACGAGGTTTGGCCCATACTGCCTGAGTCTTGCCGCCGCTTCGTGGGTGCTTAGCCCATCGGTATGAGACTGCAGATGACTCAGCACCTCTCGCGTTGGACTATCATAATAAAGCATAAGTATATTATATCAGAGTAGGCCATCCACTGAGCGGGCTCGGGCTGTCAGGGTACTTACGCCCCATGTAACTAGGCGAAGCTGTTTGCGATAGTAAGTCCCCTGAACTAATTACAATCCAATTTTTTGTATACTTTTTTGTGACGATCGTCAGCTTTGAATATACAGTGTAGAGGTAATTGGTTGCGAGATATTGCATGATTTGCAGGGTTGTCTTACAATATGCTTATGGTAAAAAAATCTACGAAACCAACTAAAAAATCAGCCAAAACCGCGAGCACCAAGACCGCTTCGCATCCAAAGGCGAAGCCGGTTGCCAAAAAAACGACAGTTAGACGTACGTCTCATGCCAAGGTGGATTACTATCCAAATCGCATGACAGTCGCTGTTTCTGTGGCCGCAGTGGCGATACTGATGCTGTTAGCGATTATCGTCCAGTACAACCCATAGTCATCTGTGTCTTTCATGGCAAAAACGCGCTTTCGTAGCGCGTTTTTAGCACATCATATGCTTGAGACAATATACGGCTATTTGTGGCGGCTAGGCTTCAAGTAGGCCCTAGGTCCCAATAATGTCACCAATGATAGTCTCTTGGAGTACTCTATAGCGCCATATCTAAATAGTCGCACTGCGATCATCATCACGACTGTTGCGCTGACGAGCAGGATAGCGATGACGAGCACGGTCTCTACCGGTGTTAAATTCCCAACTGCATTGCGTAGGAGTGCTGGGATTGGTGCGGTAAACGGAAAATATGTTAAAAATTGAACGAGCGGGCTAGAGGGTGATGAGATAAACAATGGCGCAGCATAAAGCGGCATAAAAATCAGCATCATCACAATACCCAGGAAGCCACTTGCTTCTTTGGCAGTTGGTGCGGCTGCCCCAATCGCAACTAATAAGCCGGTGAACAGCATATATCCAGCCGCAAAGATGACGGCCCCAGTGGTTATGCGTATTGGGTCAAATGGTATTGTCGCCAGATCAAAGTCGGGTAACGATAAGTTATCACGAAACACCAGGTAGCCAATCACAGCTGGTACTATAATAATCAAGGCTTGGAGAAAAGCTAGCAGCACCAGTGCCAATATTTTCCCCATGATCAAGGTCCGGGACTTGACGGTTGTCAGGATCATCTCAATAACACGATTCTCTTTTTCGTCGGTAGTACTAGTCAGCATCTGTCCGCCAAACATTGCAATCAAGAAGTAAAATAGCACCAGAAATAACCCCGGAGCAATCATTTCACGACTCGGGTCATACTGTACGCCATCCCGATAGATTGTGCTGGAGATATTAACCCGATCTTTGAGGATGGCGAGAGCTGTCGGTTCAACCCTTGCGGCAGCTGATTGCTCGAGCAGCGTGCGGGCAAATGTACTATAACGATTGTTGTCAAATATCGAGATATTCTGCCCATAAACCTCAACATTATTTTTGTTGATATCTTGGGGAAAATAGAAATATGCATCCACCGATCCAGACTTGGCAGCCTCTATCCCTACGGCGCGTGACGGGGCGATTGTTAAATGGAGCGCGCGGAGCGTGTCTAGGGGTATTACTCCTGCCTCATCGGTGATCATAATTGAGTAGTTAGCCTGTTTCATTTTTTCTGCGGCATCATTGGTCGCTTGGTTAGAAAAATAGATAATACCAAAGACTGCGACGATAAGGGCTGGGAACGACAGCGCCATCAACCAAAAACTTTTTTTCTTCACCGTTCGAATAAACTCAAACTGAAATACAGTCGACAAGTTATGCATGCCGTGCCTCCTCTGGCGGGTCATTTTTACCGTACACAGTAATAAATATCTCATCAAGGCTCTTGCCATCAAATTTTTTGCGGATATCGGTAATTGTGCCATAGGCGCACGCCGTGCCGTCCTTGAGGAGGATTGCCCGGTCGCATAGTTTCTCGACCTCTTCCATCTGGTGGGTAATAAATACGACCGTTGCACCGGCTTTTTGGTGGTCTGCAACAATATCCATCAGCAGACGGCGATTGACCGGGTCAAATCCTTTGGTTGGTTCGTCAAGGATGAGCAGCTCAGGATTGTTCATGATCGTAACGCCTAGCTGTACCTTTTGCTGTTGTCCGCCAGAGAGTTTGTCCAACCGGGTTGTCGCCTTGTCGGCTAGATCCACTTTTTTGAGGTAGTCTAGAGACCACGTGCGTGCATTTTGTGCCGGCATACCTTTGAGTTTGCCAAAATAAACCATGACATCGATCACATTTTCTTTTTTATACAAACCACGCTCTTCGGGTAAGTAGCCAAGACTTGTGGTGCTGCCAGAAGGAGAAAATACCTCGCCATTGATCAGCAGCTCGCCTCCGGTAGGCTCATACAGACCGAGTAGTGCTCGAATAGTTGTCGTCTTGCCAGAACCATTGCTTCCCAAAAAGCCGAACACTTCACCATGATTGACCTGAAAGGATAGATCTTTGATAACAGTTTTATTGCCAAATTTCATTGAAAAATGCCGAATATCGATCATGGGCGTTTGGGATGTGGTCATAAATCTACGATACCATACCATTTATAGAAAGTGCTATAATACACAGTATGAAGGTAAAAATTGATATAGATACAAAGACATTTGTACGATTCTGGTTGGTGGTGATAGGATTTGCGGCGGTTATATTAGCGATATATGTGGCCCGAGCCGCATTCTTGATACTCTTAACGGCGGCTTTTTTGGCGATTATTCTCAATCGACCGGTCAACTACCTCGCGCGGCGTCTTCCTGGCAGGAGTCGTGTGGGTGGCACGGCGATTGCGTATTTTTTAGTTGTTATTATCTTGGGGCTGGTGGTATTTCTCGTTATCCCGCCGATCGCCGAGCAAACCAGTAAGTTTATCGATACAGCTCCAGCATTGATCAATGACGTATCGAGTCAATGGCGAGGTCTTGGTGCATTGATTGACAAATACCAATTGCAGCCTCAGATTGATTCAGCGATCGCCTCGATCAAGGCTAATTCAGCTGGCTGGGCGGCAAATATCGGACAGAATTTCATGACCGGGGTTGGTTCGGCTTTGTCGGCATTTACGTCGATGCTTCTCGTGCTCGTCCTGTCATTTCTGATGCTTGTCGAGGCGCCCGTCTGGACCAAGCGCCTCTGGGCTGTTTATGACGATACTGAGCGTATGGAGTACCACAAGCGTCTCGTTAGTCGCATGTACCATGTGGTGACAAATTATGTGACGGGTCAAATCACAGTATCAGGTATTGATGGACTTTGCGCTGGACTCGCGGTGTTTCTCCTCAGTGTCTTCTTTAGTGTACCGGCTAGCCTGGCGTTGCCTGCAATTGCAATTTGTTTTACCCTGTCTCTTATCCCGATGTTTGGGGCAAGCCTGGCGGGTATTATTATGTCGCTACTTATCGGGCTTAATGACCTCACAGCTGGTATCATTTTTGCGATCTATTTCATGGTTTATCAGCAAGTTGAAAATAATCTCATTTCGCCAGCTGTGCAGGCTAAGCATATTGAACTCTCGCCACTAAGTGTCTTGGTTGCCGTAACGATTGGGCTGTATGTGTTTGGCGTGGCGGGTGGTATTGTGTCGATTCCGATTGCCGGCTGTATCAAGGTACTCATCGAAGATCGTCTCGCTCGCGCACGAACCAGACGGATCAAGGGGCAGAAGCCGCTTGGCAAGCTAGCAGATAAGCTCCAGTCGTAGAGATCAAATCGCACTCGTCTACTAGTTAGGCGTCACTCTTGGCAATATTCCCACAGCTGTCCCCATCTGGTATCCCGAATGGTGATACCCTGGCGAGCTAGCTGATGGCGTAGCTCATCTGACTGTTGCCAGTCTTGATTGGCCCGAGCCGTCTGACGTTTCATGATGATCTGCTTGAGGTCGTCAGATATGTCGGGCGTCTTCTGGGCAATATTGAGGCCGAGTAGATCATCAATCGCTTGAAGCAACAGGCTGAACTTATGCAAAAACTGCTCGTTACTAGGCATCACAACAATAGAATGTGTTAATTGGTCAAGCCACATCAGAGGCTCTACGGTGTTGAGATCATCCTTGAGCTGGCTGTAGATAAAACGGAATGGTTCGTCAAACAAAATATGTTTATAACCGGGTGTCTCGCGCATAGTCAGCCACGCATCCCCTAGATACTTCGGCTGATGACGCAGGGCTGCCATATTGCGCCAAGCAGTGAGCCGGTGAGCTGCCGCATCCATGGACGACCATGTGAAGTTGCCTTCCTTACGATAGTGCTTACTCAGCGCGAAGACCTTGAAAGCATCAAGATCATACCCTCGCCGAGTAATATCATCGAGCGTATAGATATTGCCAAGTGATTTGCTCATTTTTTGGCCATCGACTTTGATGTGATTGACATGGAGCCAGACAGAGGCAAATTGCTTGCCAGTGATGGCTTCGGTCTGGGCGATTTCGTTGGTATGGTGTACCGGAATATGGTCGATGCCGCCAGTGTGGATATCGATCTGATCTCCCAGTGTTTCGCGTGCAATTACCGAGCACTCGAGATGCCATCCTGGGAAGCCTCTGCCCCACGGGCTATCCCATTCCATATCGCGTTTTTGATCGCTAGGCGAAAATTTCCAGACGGCAAAATCTGTGATATTGCGTTTGCCCTCGACTGATACACGGGCGCCAGCCTCAAGGCCATCGATATCCAGCCGCGCTAATTGGCCGTACTGCTCGAGCTTGCTCGTATCAAAATACATGCCGTCGCCGGCAATGCGATATAAGTAGCCTTTGTCATCAAGAATCTTGGCAAATTCGATCTGCTGGTCGATCATAGCAGTTGCTCGTACTAGGTGATCAGCTGGTACGAGGCCGAGCTCGCCCGCCTCACGGTCAGCGATATCGATGTATTTCTGCGCGACGTCCCAGGCAGTGATACCTTCAGCTCGAGCGCCTTTTTCCATCTTGTCTTCACCATTGTCATCGTCGCTTGTGAGGTGCCCTACGTCAGTGATATTCTGCGTACGCTCGACAGCGTAGCCACTCACGCGGAGTACGCGTACCAGTACGTCCCAGTAGATATAGCCGAGCCAATTGCCAATATGCGGATGGCTGTAGACTGTCAGCCCACAGGTATACATTTTGATTGTGTTGTCATTGATCGGCTGCAATTCGTCGATACGCCGCGATAAAGTATTATAGAGTCTGACTGTCATATTCGCGGAGTGCCTTTTCGGTTGCTGTTACTAATTCTTTCATAGCGGTGTCGTAGTCTTCGTAGACTTTAAATCCGGCTGAATAGCTATGGCCACCGCCACCGAAATAGCCGGCGATAATGCCGGCAACTGGTGTGTTACAGCGTAGTTTGCCAGTCAATTTGCCGTCCGGATAGGTCTTGATGGCGCAGGCGACGCGTACGTCATCGACGAGGCGCATTTCATCGAGTACGAGCACGCTGGGGTTGTACTTGTCGCTATAGGCTTGGATGTCTTCCCACGGAATGTGAACGGTCGCCAATCTGCCATCGAGCGAATATTCGATGCGTTTGATGAGGTCGCCTTTGTAGTTCAGGATATCAGCGGGTTTTCGCATGTAGTCGCGGCGCCGCTCTTCGATCTCGGCAGGCTTGGCACCGAGTCGTACCAGCTCTGCGGCAGCCGCGAACGTATCGGCAGTGACACTTTGTGTTGTCAGACCGAGTGTATCAGCGAGGATAGAGATGAGCAAATGTTCTGCGGCATCTACAGTAATGTCCCACTGCGCGTGGCTTGCCAGCGCATAAATTACCTGCCCCGCCGAGGCTGCATCAGGATCTATGAGAGTGGTGTGTTCGAATTGAAATTCATCCTCGGCCTCGCCGTGGTGATCGATGACGAGCACGGGGCGCGTCTCGCAGGCATGACGAATACCGGGGGTGGCAAAGGTTTTGACGAGGAGTGTTTCTGCGGTGGTATCGACAAAAATTATTAGGTCGGCGTCAGTCGGCCAGTCGCGCACGACCCGGTCCCAGCCGCGGATATAGCGCATGTATTTTGGGATTTCGATGGCGCAGTACATCGTGACACGTTTGCCCTGCTCGGATAGGATTTCTTCGAGTGCTAGCGAACTACCGAGCGAATCGCCGTCGGGATTCTCGGCCTGCACCACGACGACATGACTCGCCGCGTCGATGAGTTGTTTAGCAGTATTAAACATTACATCTATTGTAGCAGAAAACTACCACTACCCCTATTGATCACCGAGCGAATTGTGAAATGTCTGCCGCCAACGCACTGTTAATTGGTCAAAGATTTCTCCTATCGGTTCTAACATACGGTCTGAGTACTCATCTAATTTGCTATTAAACTGAGCATCACTTACTCCGTATTCGTAATAACAGCGCCAATCGTCCAACTGGCCCTGTATAAGACCTTGGATTTTGTCGCATGCCCACACAAATTGCGACTCTTTGTCCAGCTGTGCTTCATATGCCTCAAGCGTTTCCATAAGGTCTGGTCGGTTAGCATAATCACGTCGGAGATGCTCAAGTGCTTGTTTTTCGTCGAGTAATTTTTGGGCTCGTGCTTCTGCGGTGGCAAACGTATTGACGTCGCCCGCATGCAGTTCGACAAAGTCATGTACCAGTGCGTATTTCAAAATTTTTTCAAGCGACAGCAAAGAACCGGTCAGGTGATGGATGTGCCACGCGATCATGGCGACACTGAAACTATGAGCTGTATCGTCTTCATTTTCTTCAGTCCTCGGCAAATAGTGGTTGCGTTTGAGCACTGTGAATTGATTGATGTCACGCTGTAGTTGTTCCAGTGCTTTGTGGTTGTCCATGCTACTAAGAGTGTAGCAGAGTATTAAAAAACCTCCTAGCAGGAGGACATTAAAGAATGGACAGAACATGCGAGGAATGGGGCTGGTCGCCCGCAGTGCACGTACGTTGTGCAGCTGCGGGCGACCAGAGGGTCAACGGCGTGGGATCACCAGGACGGTGATGTTGGTCGACGAAGTCGTGGCCAGCACGCCAGCCGTGTACACCCGCGTCACGAATGACTGGGTGACTTGTGTCTTTCGCTTGTTGACCTTTGGTTTGCCGACCGGCGCGGTGACCCACAGGTCGCCATCGACTTTCGCCGAACCCTTCACGGACGTGGCGCTGATGGTGATCACGCCGCGCCACGCGCTGGCCCGCACCGTCAGTGTCGCTCCGAGGATCGAGAACGACTTCACGGCGGGTCGGCCCAGCAAGACTCTGCGCCGACTGTAGTCGAGGCTGTAGATGGTAGCAGCGCTGCCGAGACGGCGTGCTGCCGACTCGTCACTGATGCGCTGCTCAACGTTTGGATCGACTTCGGTGTCGACGAACGGCGTCGGCGTCGGGATCGGATCGACGAACTCGATCTTGACCGGCATCGTCCTGTCGGGCTTGGGTAGCCCGAGCGCATTTGCGGCATTGGCGCCCGCAATTACAACTGACAGCCAGATGACGATGGCCACGATGAATCCGCGCTTAACGAATTTGAACATTTGTTCCTTCTCTCGTCAGTGGACCAGGTCGGTGTTCTGGTCCGACCGATCAACGCACATTACAACATGCACTAATCGGTCGTACCAGATACTACTCGTATGTTCTGTCAAAAAACACGCTGCATCATAGAGGCGCAGCTATAATTACATTATACACCAAAAAACACAAAAAGTCAATAGCACGTGCTATAATTTGCGGCGGCCTTCGAGGGCATGGCCGAGAGTGATTTGGTCGGTGTATTCGAGGTCGACGCCGACAGGAATACCGCGCGCTAGGCGGCTCATGGTGACATCGATATGAGCTTCACGAATTTGGCGCTGGAGAAACAGCGCGGTCGATTCACCTTCGACGCTAGCGTTCGTAGCAATGATAAGCTCAGTCACTGTGTCGTCCTGAAGGCGCCTGAGAAGCTCAGGTATATGGAGCTGCTCTGGCTCAATGCCGTCGATGGGCGAGATTGCTCCGCCGAGAACATGGTACGTGCCCTTGTATTGGCCCGTCCGCTCGATAGCGATGATATCGAGCGGCTCCTCGACGACGGCGACGAGCTGTTTGTCACGATCCAGACTATCGTAGAGTGGCGAGACGTCTTGATCGGGGTCGATGAGCGCGAAAGTGATCGGACAGGTCTTGACGCCGTCGTGGAGTAGCGCCAGGCTCTCGGCCAGCTGCCTAGCGACGCGAGGCTCGGCACGCAGCAAATAATACGCGTACCGCTCGGCAGTACGCGCTCCGACGCCAGGGAGAGCGCCGAGGTGATCGATGAGGCTGAGGAGGGCTTTGGGGAGGAGGCTAGACATAGCGCCCTCTGAAAAGTAACAAGTAACAGGTAACAGGTAAAAAGAAAGTAACAAGTAACAGGTAAAAAGGAGGCGTCATTTGGCCGAGCCTTTACTAGCCAGTGAAGTCGCTATGCTTTGAAGTATGTAGATAATTTCTTGACTCTCTTTTAGTATTGGCTGGACATTGTCAGATGGTATTAGTTCGCTGATTAAACGTAGCCAATAGCGTGTTTCACTTGCTTCTTTTTTGGCAATAAATACTTTATTTCTGAAGTCCTGACGAGAACTTGCGTTTTGTGCTTCGGAGTAGTTTGCCCCTACGCTGGTAGCGGAGCGAATAACTTGGTCTATGACCGAAAATGGTAGATGAGCCTTTTCTGAATTGACAAAGCGAATCACTGCTATCCCAAATTGCAGTAACCGCTCTTCCAGATCGTTGCTTGCCTTGCTACTTGTCACTTGTTACTTTCTTGTTACCTGATACCTGGTACTTGCTACTTAAATGAGGCTATAAGCCTAATTTACCCAATCCGCCCATCAGCGGCTTCATTTTTTCGGCGGCGATTTCTTGGGCTTTTGTCATGCCGTCACGGATAGCGATTTCGAGCCAGTGCTCGAGCTCGTGGATATCTTCGAGATCGACATATTCTGGGTCGATTTTGATGCTTTTTACTTTGAGTTCGCCAGTGATCTGTACGACGACAGCGCCATCGCCTGCTTCGACTTCTACAATTTCGTTTGCCAGCGCTTTTTGGGCTTTGCGCAGGTCATTGAGCATCTTCATCTGGTCTAATGCCATAGCTGTATTCCTCCGTATATTACTACGGTCTATTATATCGCACTACTTACCGCTAAGATAGACGTAAAATCGATCAGATTGGGCAGCGCGATCTGTTGTCAGAATGATGCGTGGGTCGTATGGAATTGTGGACAAGAGTTGCTCGCGGGCTGCACGTGAGACTATGAGATTTTTTTCGGGTGTGGTGAGACTTGTCGTGACAGTATAGGTAGTATTGTATTTATCAACCAGCCGATAAAACGGCGCTTCGTCTTGACTCACAACCACGGCCACTGGCCCTTTATGTGCGTTGCGTGCAACTTCCTGTTCAAGGACGCGTAGATCCTCGGAAAAGTGTGCTAGTACTGGCGGGCTATAGAGATAGGTGTACATATAACGATACGCACTAGAAAATATAATCCCAAGAATAATAATTGCTACCGGCACAAGCCCGGCGATGCGCGCATAGGGATTGCGCGGAAAGAGTCGGTACCACCAATTAACAAGTAATTGTGAAACGCCGCGTGCTAATAGCAAAACAAAAAGGAGAAACGACGCATCGGCCATGCGAGGATTGATAAGTATGATTGGCACCAGTAACGCCATCCATACCCAGGTAATATAACTACGCGCAGTATAGCGAACCACAACTAGTCGGTAAAGTCCAAGCAGCATGAGGAGCGTGATGCCGATTGGATAGATCGGTGTGATAATCTCGCTATTTGCTACCGCAAAGAAGTCAAACCAATGGTGCAGGACTGTCAGCGCGTTAGTAGAAAAGTCGGGTAGTTGCGTCGGCACCCCCAGAAGTGTGAGTAGGACTTTGTGGTCACGTATAGTAGCGTAGACAAGGGGTAGTAGAACGATACCGGCTATAACACCGCCTCCTATGAGTCGCTTGACCGAAAGTTGCTTGACCAAAAACCGTATCCGCGGATGAAATAGCAATGTTGTTAGTAGCGTGAGTATGAGGTAGATACCTAGCGGCGTATATAATGTCAGGGATCCGATCGTGAATAGCGCTGGTTGCGTCAGGCGGCTGGTCGGATATAGCCGCCAGGCAACAACCGTCGCGGCGAGGAGTAGCCAAATCGATAAAAACGAGAACATAATAGCCGGAGTTCCACTCTGGGACAGGTAGATAAATTGCGGCAAGGTAATCGCCATTGCGACGGTCGGTATCGCCACGCTGCGCCGAAACCATAATCTCAGCAATAACAACAGCCCGATGGCTGTGCCAATGCCAATTAGGAGTGATGGCAATTTAATACTAAGGGTCGAAACGCCAAAAAGCTTAAAAGACGCTCGTTGCAATAGATGATAAGGTAAGTCGACTACCATATTTGGCTGAAAGTTTTTGACTGAAAGCGACCCGCTCGTGATACTGGCCTGCATTTCGTTTTGGGTCAAAGCGCCCGGCACAAATCGCCAGCTCGCCAGTAGCACAAGCAGCACAGCTAGACCGACGAACATATAGCCAATAAAATAACGATAGCGATAGATAGTGAGCTCGGTGATACGATGTTTCATGAAGTATGTTTATTATAGCATGGATGGTGGTTATGGATTTATCAGGTCTCAGGTAACAGAAACTTATTAGGTGGCAGGTAGCATGTATCAGATATATCTATCCCGCGGCTCGGCTACCACTGCCACATGCCTTCTCAAATCAACGTGAGCGCTGGATAATCTCGCAGTAAACTTCGGGAATTACCAGCAGCCCAGCGAATGCGGTGTATGATTCTGCGAAGAAATATGACACTGTCAGCTGGTGGTGCAGGCCTCAATGTCTGCTACCTGCTAAATTTCTGCTCCCTGCTACCTGCCACCTGATAAGTAGTTGTTACTGGTGTTTCTTGTCGAGCGACATAAAACGCAGACGCTCTGGATGGAAGTATAGCTCGATCTTGCCTGTCGGGCCGTTGCGGTGCTTGGATATGATGAGGTCGGTGATGTTTTGGCGTTCGGTCTCAGGGTTGTAGTAAGCTTCGCGGTAGATAAACATGACGATGTCGGCATCTTGCTCGATAGAGCCTGACTCGCGAAGGTCGGATAATTGCGGGACTTGAGGGCTGCGTGATTCGACTGAGCGACTCAGCTGGCTCAGGGCAATGACGGGCACATTGAGCTCGCGGGCAATGAGTTTGAGGCCGCGGCTGATTTCGCTGACTTCTTGGACGCGATTACCATCACCCCGACCGCTTGATTGCATGAGCTGCAAATAGTCGACGATAACAAGGCCGAGTGGTGCTTCATGTTGAGCACGGCGGGCTTTGGTGCGCATCTCGAGGACACTGAGTCCAGGCGTGTCATCGATATAGATCGGGGCTTCTGCAAGTTCGCCCATAGCTTCAGAGAGTTTGCCAAAATCATCGTCACTGAGATTTCCTGTGCGAATATTCCAGGCATCAACTCCGCTGGCATCGGCAAGCATACGATCGACCAGCTGTTCTTTGCTCATCTCGAGGCTAAAAAACAACACGGGCATCTTGGCGATCGTCGCCACATTGTAGGCGAGATTGGTGACGAGCGTCGTTTTACCCATGGACGGTCGAGCGGCGAGAATGATGAGGTCGCTCCGCTGTAGCCCGGCGGTCATATTGTCGAGATCGCGGTAGCCGGTGCGGATGCCGCGTAGTTGACCCTTGTTGCGGTGGAGCTCCTCCATACGGTCGAAGCTATCGGTAAGGATTGTATCGATCGACACAAGATCTTGCTTGAGTGACTGGTCAGACACGCTGAACAGCTCTGCCTCGGCTTTTTCGAGGAGCTCTTGGACAGTGGTATCTTCGTTGTAGCCCAGCTCCGAGATATCGCCGCTGGCTTTGATGAGACGGCGTCGGACGGCTTTTTGGGCCACCATCTCGGCATAGGCCGTCGCGTGAGCAGACGTCGGGACGTAGTTGGTTAGTTCGGTCAGATATGCTGAGCCGCCGATGGTCTCGAGCTGTTTTTTCTTTTTGAGCTCATCGCTCAGAGTCAGTAGATCGACAGGTTTATGATGTTCATATAGTCTGAGCATCGCCGCGTAAATACTGGCATGGCTCTTATCATAGAAATCTTTTGGAGTGACATGCTCCGTGACATCAGCCATGACTTCTTCGTCAATCAATACTGCACCGAGCAAACTCTTCTCAGCGTCAAGATTCTGGGGTGGTATGCGGCCTGGTGTTTCGTCGTTAGCTTTCTTTGACATCAACTTCTTCTCCTCCACCCATCATAGCAACAATTGAGGCGACTTGGCTATCTGCGGGGGGTTTGGGTGACGGGATGGTCTCGATCGTCAAGTCGTCATAGCCAAGAGATGCGAGGGCGCTTACGAGGCTGGGGCGGTGTTTCGCGCTATCGAGGAGATTTTTTTGGAATTTTTTGCCAGCATAGATTGTGAGGGTCGATCCAGTCAATACGCCAGTACAAGCAGACAAGATGCTATGAAGACTGATTGAATGCTTGCGAGTATAATCAAGCAGCGCTCCCCATTCAAAGAGAGATGGCGACGGAGAGGGGGTGGGTTTTTTGGCTGGCTTGGTGGGCTGCTGGGGTGGGCTCGGGGCGGTACTTGCTACGACAGGCTCGGGGTTTTTGGCATGAGGTGCCTGAGAGGTCGGCTGCTTGTTTTCAGACAGTTTAGCCTGCGGATATATCGTACTTTCCGAGGCGCGTCCCGCGAGCACGACCAGGAGCTTGATGTGTGGACGCGGTGATCGGCACACTTCTAGCAAAGCGTCTACAAGGGGCAGAAATACGGGATGCTCGGTGATCGTATGGCGAATATGACGGATGAGTTGGTCACTAATCATAGCGGCACTGGCGCCATGTTGCTCAGCGAGGTCGATTAATCTGACGATCTCAGCGATATTGCCTTGTTGGTAGGCTTCGAGCAGGCCTGTGATAGTATCGAGCTCGGCCAGTCCTAACATTTGCTCGACGAGCGGCCGAGTGATGACGCTATCGTCTACTGACAAGCTACTGAGTTGGTCGAGTAAACTGATGCTGTCGCGGAAACTGCCGTCGCCATGATAGGCGATGAGTTCGAGCGCGGCATCATCGATGCTGATTGATTCCTGCTCAGCAATGGTGCGCAGATGAGCCACGGCATCAGCGATGGTGATCGGACGGAATGTATAGCGCTGCACTCGGCTGATGATCGTGGCTGGGAGTTTGTCGGCGTCGGTTGTCGCCAAGATGAAGACAATATGTTCGGGCGGCTCCTCGAGGGTTTTGAGCAGCGCATTAAAGGCGGGTTTGGACAGCATGTGTACTTCGTCGATAATATAAATTTTGCGACGGGCTGACACCGGAGCGATACGAGCTTTTTCGCGCAGGTCGCGGACGTCTTCGACACCGTTGTTACTGGCGGCATCAATCTCGATGATATCGAGATGCTGCGAATCGTCAGTATAGGGCAACTGGTTGATTTCGTGCGCCAGGATACGAGCGATGCTCGTCTTGCCGACGCCGCGCGGGCCCGTCAATAGGTACGCATGAGCGATTTTGTCCTGCGCGATGGCACGACTCAAAATATCGGTGATATGTCCCTGTCCGACAATTTCTCCGAGGCTCTTTGATCGGTATTTTCTGTATAATGCCTGTCCCATAACTTTCCTAGTGTATTTAGTATAACGTGTTTGAACAGGAAAAATTAGCGTAGTAAATACAACTTAGCGATTATCGCCCGATCCGTTGATCTTTCCACGTGCTTGTCGACTGGCTAATTTTGCAATATTTGTCTGCGCAACCTCTTCGAGCGGTGTGTCAAAATAATGTGCGAGGACGGCTAGGTACCACAATATATCACCCAGTTCTTTGACGACTAAATCTTTATCTATTTGCGAGAAATCCGACTGATTATCTCGGACTATCTTTTTGAACTTTTCGGCTAACTCGCCAGTTTCTCCGCAGAGACCCATTATAAGATGAAAGATTTCATCTTTGGCATTTTTGTCGCGTGCAGTGCGCAGCGCCAACTGCTGGTATTCGTTCATTGATCCTCCTGTTGTGCTAAATCTCATTATAAATCAAATCACTCAATACCTCGAATTCACTTCGAGATATTGAGTACAACTAAGGGAAAATCCCAGCCGGACAAGATGTTCTACATTTTGCCCGCGCGTTAGGAAAAACCGCAGGTTTGTCCTACGAGCGTCAGCGGGTTAGAGCGCCGCTTCCACCGCCGCCCACGTAGCGTCGGGATTGTCTTCGGGCACAATAATTGTGACTTGATCGCCGATATTGATGCGGAAGTATGTCACGCTTGCGAGTAGTATGCGGTATTCACGACCGCTGACCTCGACATAGTAGGCGCCATCGTGNNCGATGGTGAGTTTGAGGATATCGCCCTCAACAAGCTTAGACTTGCTAGCGTAGTTGGCGGGTACGGGGTATGATTTGCCATCGGGGCCGATCATGACTTGGCCATCAAATACTCCCTCAACGACCTTGCCCGTGACATCGTCGCGGCTATTCGTCGGGGTGACGACCGTACCGTCATCGCCGACGATACTGATGAGCAATTCTTTGGCGGCAGCTAAGTTGGTTTCGGCATCCTGGATGAGCGTCTTGAGTCGCTTGACTTGTTTTTCTGGTAATTCAGACATTTTCTCGCAGTTCCTTGTCTGTTTTTGCTAATACTATCCCCATATATACCGCGTATTCGTCAAATAGTCAAGTGCCAAATCTATCCACAACACTATATGAGGTAGTCGAAAAAACGTTGTAAAAATCCCCATAAATGACAAGCGGCCTGGCTGATGCACGCACGGATGTGCATGCTCAGCCAGACCGCAGGACCTGTCACCAGATGGAGCGCTCGTACTTCAGCAGGCGCGGGGTGATGACGTGGTAGCCATCTCCCAAGTACTCATAGGGCGACGCACCGCACGGGATCCGCGCGAGCCAGTTGGTGTCGCCGAGCTCGTAGTACGGGTCGTCCTCGTCGTTCGCGTCCAACTCCGGGTCGTCGTAGTCCTTCTCGTCATCTGGTGAGAGACTGGCCTCGATCATCGCGAGGTCTTCCGGGGACAGCTGGCTTTTCCGGTCCTCGAGCGCGGCTTGCGCTTGGCGTGCCGCCGGCGTCTCGCTTTCGTAGTGCGCCCAGCTCCAGCTTTTGCGCAGCTTGACCGACTGGTCACGCCGGCGGTACTTTCGTGCCTGACGGCCGGTCATGGGGGGGTCTTGGGGGTCTGCGGGGTACGGTCGAGCATGGC
>DDER01000006.1 GCA_002336735.1 Candidatus Saccharibacteria bacterium UBA1949
GGAAGGGTTGGGGGTGGGATGTGGGAAGTGGCTAGGCAGAATACATGATTGATGCTATAATTTGAATAATGAACAATTCATCCAAACGCACCAAAATATTGGCGACTATTGGTCCTGCGACTAATTCGCCCGAACAAATCGAAGCAATGATTCGCGCTGGCGCAAACGGTTTGCGGCTAAACTTTAGTCATGGCACATACGAGGAGCGACTTCGTCAGATTCCGTGGATTCGCGAAGCAAGTGAGCGAGTCGATCGTCCTGTGGCCATCCTTCAGGATCTTCAGGGTCCCAAAATCCGCCTCGGCGAGTTAGTGGATAACCATCTGGAGGTCAAGGCCGGCGATATTCTCACGCTTGACTCAAGTATTACTCATGATGGCGGCATGAGACTGCCAGTCCAGTACAACCTAGCAGAAAAAGCTCAGCCTGGACAGCCGGTGTATCTTTTTGATGGCAAAGTCAAGACGATCGTTAGAGAGATTGTTTGCGATACGGCTATTACGGTTGAAGTGCAAAACAACGGCATCCTCATGAGCAAGAAAGGCATCAATTTGCCAGATACGCAGTTTGGTGGCGATATTTTGACTGAAAAAGATATTCGTGATATCGAATTCGGCGCAGACAAAGATATTGATTATGTCGCGCTGAGTTTTGTCCAGACCGCGGAAGACATCAACAACCTTCGACAGATACTTGTGAGCCATGGCTCAACTGCCGATATTGTAGCTAAGATCGAGACCAAGGTTGCGATTCAGCCAGAAAATCTTGAAGAGATCATCAAAGCGAGCGACGCAGTTATGGTGGCGCGTGGTGATCTTGCTGTTGAGGCGGGTGCCGAAGTAGTGCCTATCGTGCAGCGCAAAATTATTGACCTCTGCAATAAGCATGGTCGCCTCAGTATTGTTGCCACCCAAATGATGGCAAGTATGGTTGATGCGCCAGAGCCGACTCGTGCTGAGGTCAGTGACGTAGCAAATGCTGTCGTCCAAGCGACTGATGCTGTGATGCTCTCGGACGAGACCGCCAATGGCTCATACCCTATTGAGGCAGTAGCTGCGATGAAACGCGCAATTGTTTACACGCAAGATCACATTGACCCCAGTATAATCACTGATAAAAAAGCCATCAGTCATACATTCCAAGACTCGATCTGTCGGGCGGCAGCACATATCGCAGAAGAAATCGGTGCAGTTGGTATCATTGCCGAGACCAAGTCCGGTGCAACCGCAGCCAATATCGCCGCAGTGCGGCCTCAGTTATCGATCTATGCTGTGACAAGCGAAAAGCGCACTGCCCAACAGCTGGCCCTCTCATATGCTACGCGTAGTTTTATCCGGCCTGATGGTGAAAAAGCTGGTACTACACTGGCCTATGAGCTGATGAACCGTGGCGTCTTTGGTGACACCCGTGAGGCAAAAGTTGTCATCGTGAGCGGTCGCCAACCAGGTGTTGTGGGTGGTACGGATACTATTCGAGTTCGCATCATCAAGGCGTCTGAATAGTTCTTGGCAATTTTGGCAAAAACTTACTAGACGACAGCGTCGACAGCGTGTACACTAGTAGATAGAAGCATAAAAACTATGGTGGGAAAAAAGAAGCTTATTGTTGGCAACTGGAAGATGAACCTCACAATGCATGAGGCGAGTTTACTTTTGCACAAGCTAGCCGCGCAAATACCGGTTTATCCAGATGTTGAAGTAGTCTTGTCACCCAGTCTGCTAACGCTTCAGGGGCTATCATTGCAGATTGATC
This sequence comes from Candidatus Saccharibacteria bacterium UBA1949, assembly GCA_002336735.1. Lineage (GTDB taxonomy): Bacteria > Patescibacteriota > Saccharimonadia > Saccharimonadales > Saccharimonadaceae > Saccharimonas. The sequence continues at coordinate 1,753 of DDER01000006.1, forward strand.
ATCGTCAGTTCAAGCTGGCTGCGCAGAATCTTTATTGGCGAGATGAAGGGGCATTTACTGGTGAAATATCCGCACATCAACTGCGCGGTCTTGTTCGCTATGCTATTGTCGGACACTCTGAACGACGCTACGTTTTTGGTGAGACAAACAGAGAGGTGCGCAATAAAATTCAGGCGGCCGTTCGCAATCATCTCATCCCAATACTGTGTGTTGGAGAAACGGCTAGCGAACGGGCAACCAATGAAACAATAGGTATCTTGCATGATCAGATTACGGCAGGTCTCAGTAATATTACCAGTGAAGATGCTAAGCAGCTGGTTGTAGCATATGAACCAGTCTGGGCGGTTGGTACGGGCGATAATGCTCTACCGCGTGATGTTCAAATTGCCGCTGTGACGATCCGTGCTCAGATTAAACACATGTTTGGCGACACAGTCGCACAAAAAACACGAGTGCTCTATGGCGGTAGTGTAACGCTTGACGATGTTGCCGCTTACCTGGAGACGCCTGGTGTTGACGGCCTGCTAATAGGCGGGGCAAGCCTTGATGCACGGGTATTTAGTAAAATGGTAGAAAAAGCGCACAGTAAATAAGGGAGGGGACCGACAGTGACTGATATCGATTTTGATGAGCTTGACAAAGCCGTACATGGCGCGATGACTGCACGCCAGAGTTCTAGTTCGCAACCTCAGTTGACGCCGGAAAGTACGACAGATATAGCCGCATCAGATTCGGCTGTTACTCCACTGGCCGCCCGTCGTAAAGGAAAATTCATGGATATCGTACGAGACGTTTCTCCTGGCGAATCGCTGCCTTTATCGACAAAAACTCCCAAGCAAGCGCCACCTGCGCCTCGCAGCTACATACAGCCTGAATTTACACGCTCTCGGCCTGCAATTGTGCCGACTGAACCACCTGTGTTGTCGCCAGCTTCCTCGGATGACGAACCACTATTCCAAAAGCATGACTCAGGATCAAGTACTGACTCGCATACGGCTCGATCACTTAGCCCATGGCACGGCGAGACAAGTCATGCCATGATGCCTGATTCAATAGATTTTTCACCCCACGGCTTTTCCGATGAAGTCCCAGAGACTGATAATAACGATATTGCTACTGCTAGCCATGAACATAGGTCGCAATCAGGCAAGCCATCTGATGATGTCGGGCAGTCTCTGAAGGACGTGCCAGGCGATGAAACCGATGATCTTGAAGAGGAGTTAGAATCGCTGATCGACAATATTCAACATCGTTCCGATCTGAGAGAAAGTGAAGCACCGCTTACGACGCCGTTTTTGCCTGACGCTAGCGACAAGGTCAAGGAAGCCAAGCGCCCTCTTGGTCGGACGCCACTGGAAGATGAAGCGTTCGATCATGATGAAATGACAGCAGACATAGAGCTAGCTGCGATGGCCAAAGAGTCAGGCGACTTGTCGCACCAAGATACGACAGACGACACTCCCTTGACGCCTATTCAGGATACTCGCCAGGACCAACACCCGGTAGCGCCTGTTGATCCATTACACCATAGCATCGATGCTCCCTATGCAGAGCGGGTATGGTCATCGGAGCCGGCGACACATCCTGGTGATCATCCTACGGCTACTGTAGTCGTCGATCATTCGCCGGTAGCAGAGAGTCGCAAACTGATGGATATGGATGACAGTCTGCCAGCTCGGCGTCAAGATGTATTGCCGTTTAGCGGTGAAATTACGCCGCAATACGAAGCCAAGCCCTCTTCTAGTACTTCAGACCTAGAGTCTTCCGTCGCGGTTTTTGACACTGATACCTATCACAAGCCTATTCAGCCGCAGCCGCGATCGCGTAGCCATGCTAGCCATATCTGGATATGGGTGTTTTGTACGCTGGCCTCAATATTGGCGGGTGCAATTGGCGGTGCGTTGTATTTTCTCATGACCAATCACTAGCTCTCTTGTATAATAGGGAGAATGGATATTCTCGAGGGGCTGAATCCGGCGCAGCGTGACGCGGTCGAGACCACATGTGGTCCAGTATTGATATTAGCTGGCGCAGGCAGCGGCAAGACTAAGACATTGACGCATCGTATCGCGTATTTGATCCAGCACGAGCATATTTGGCCGAGCGAGATTTTGGCGGTAACATTTACCAACAAAGCAGCGCGAGAGATGCGTCACAGACTGGGGGCGTTGCTTGGCCAGGACAGCCACAGCCGCTCATTTATGAGCTGGATGGGAACATTTCACGGTATCTGCGTGCGCATACTACGAATTGACGGTCATCATATAGGTATTGCGCCAAATTATGTTATCTACGATGAGGACGATCGCCAGAGCCTCGTCAAACAAGCCATGAAAACCTTGTCAATTAGCGATTCTCAGATCAAACCGCGTGCAGTCAGCGGCGCTATCTCTACTGCTAAGAATCAAATGATTGACGCAGACGAATTTGCTAGTACAGCGGCCTATCCCTACCAGCAACAGATTGCAAAAATCTATAGTCTGTATGAATCAATGCGCCGAGAGGCGGGTGCGCTTGATTTTGATGATCTTTTGATCGAAACTGTCCGGTTGCTCCGAGAATCCGCTGATGTACGCGCAAAATACCAAGCACAATTTAAGCATATTCTCATCGACGAATACCAGGATACTAATGCCGCTCAGTACGCAATCGTCAAAAGTCTGGTTGGCTCAGACCAGAACATTTGCGTAGTCGGTGATGATTGGCAATCCATATATAGCTGGAGGGGCGCGGACTATACCAATATTCTTAATTTTGAGCGAGATTTTCCAGGCGCAAAAGTTATCAAGCTCGAGCAGAACTATCGCTCGACATCGGCGATCCTCGATGCGGCGCACAGTGTTATCGCCAAAAACACGCATCGTACCGACAAGAAACTATGGACCGCCGCAGGCCCAGGTGCGCCCGTGCAAGTCTATCGGTCGTATGATGAAGCCGAGGAGGCGTATCTCGTCGCAAGTCGTATCAGCTCGCAAGTAGGTTTGCAAGCGCGCCAGTACGATGATTTCGCTGTGCTATATCGTATGAATTCGCAGAGTTATGCCCTTGAGCGCGCGCTGCTGCATCAGCGAATTCCGTATCAAATCGTTGGCGGCGTGCGGTTCCAGGATCGCAAAGAGATCAAAGATATCCTGGCGTATCTTCGCCTCGCACATCAACCCAATGACCGAGTGAGTTTTTCGCGAATTGTCAATGTCCCGCCGCGCGGCATTGGTACTACGAGTCTCGAAAAATTCCTCATTTGGCAGGCGCAGAGCGGCCTCGACATTATCACTGCACTTTCTGCCGCTGATAAGATCACGGCACTGACGCCGAGAGCGAGGCGAGCCTGTTGTGCACTTGGAAAAATACTTCAGACTATTAGCACCAAGATGCAGTCGGGCGCAGCTCCCGCCGAATTGATCGAATACATCGTCGAGACGATAGAGTACCGCGGGTATTTGAGAGACGGTACACCGCAGGCTGAGGACCGTGAGGCCAATATCGGTGTCCTGATATCTGACGCGAAATCATTTACCAATCTCGAAGAATTCCTCGAAGATGCGGCCCTCATGTCGAGTGCCGATACCGTCGCTGAGGGCAGCGAAGTGACGCTGATGACATTCCACGCTGCCAAAGGACTCGAATTTCCGGTAGTTTTCATGGTCGGCATGGAGGAGGGAATTTTTCCTCACTCGCGTGTCTACGAAGCTGGTCCTGCTGAGCTCGAAGAAGAGCGTCGCCTCTGCTATGTCGGTATGACCAGAGCGTGTGAAGAGCTGTATCTCAGTCACGCACAGAGCCGATCACAATTTGGGCAGCGCGCGTATGGTGCGCCGTCGCGGTTTTTGGAAGATATGGGGTCTATCGTAGTCGCAAGCACTGATGTGCATCGGCACGCTCAGGAGGGCGTGGATCTCGTCCCTGACTACGACATCGGTGATATGGTGCGTTCGCCGCAATTTGGCGCAGGCGAAATTATCGATATAGACGGCCTCGCGGTGACAGTTGAGTTTGACGATGGCACCTCAAAACGTCTCAATATCGAGTACGCTAGGCTAGAAAAAATAAGCTGAAGTATGATATAATTAGTACTATATGCGAGTGGGCATGATTGATTTATGACTAAGACTATTCGTATCGTACAACCAAAACGCCTCTGGACAGTCGTCGGCGGCATAGCTCTGAGTCTCACGAGTATCATCGGAGCTCTATTAGGTGCGCATCCATCACATGTATGGGCAGGTCCGACGGATGGCGGTAGTCGAAAACGAGTCATCACTATTGATAACGGAGAGACAACGAGGGGTATATTAACAGAGGCAAATACTCTGCGGCAAGCTTTTACGCAAGCCAATATACGTCTTGATCCTCGCGATATTACTGAGCCTGCTCTTGATGACAAACTTGTCGGCGGATCATATGATGTCACGATCTATCATGCTCGTCCGGTACTTATTGTTGACGGCGCGATGCGGACAAAA
>DDER01000023.1 GCA_002336735.1 Candidatus Saccharibacteria bacterium UBA1949
CCAGATTGTTGATCTCGAGGATATCGTTTACGTTAGATTGTTAAGGTACTGGAGTCGATACAGAATATCAATTCATTCTGCTTGGTGCCATCAGTCGCCAGTATTGGCCAGCACGCACTGCGACTACCTCACGATCGATCTGTGCATAATCGAGCAGATGCTGTTCGATAGTGACCCGACCCTGTTTTTGGTCGAGTTCAGCACTCGTCTTGCCGCTTCGGAAACGAACATTGAGGTCAGCTGTCTTCTCATCGAGAATGCTGCCCTGTAGTTCGGGTTCGACTAGGCTATCCCACACGTCTTTAGAATACATGTGTAGATAGTCACCAAACCCACGAGTCAATACTACTCCGCTAGCATATTCATCACGAAGCTCCGTCGGTATAGTAAGCCGACGTTTGTCATCAAGCTTGCGCTGGAAATAGTCCATTGAGAGAGATGTACCCGTCCTTTACGGTAGTGAGGTTGATTTTTAATAGTGGCGATGTTTGTTTGGGCGGTGTTACCCACTTTTTTCCACTGACCCTATCATAATACCCACAGCTACCCACTTGCAAGTATATTTTTGTGATTATTTTCACAGTACGGTTTGGTTATCCACAATTCTGTGGATAACCGTCGAACCACCCAGAGGACGTATCCCAACAAGTGAGGAAAAACGTAGTATTTTCGTCTATACAAGTTGCATCAATGCCTGAGCAACTGCCTGAGGATTATGCCGGATCAGTGATCGAACAACCGGTAGCTTCTCGCTTGCGGAGTGAGGACTTGCCATTTCTCCCAAAAAATCACCACCAATCATCTGATAGTCTTGCCGATTACGTACCTTGAGCGGATCCACGGCCACTAGATAAGCACCTTCATCGTGATAGCGATCAACAAGCCGACCAGACGGGGCCTGGTGGTTATAGAGGACCACATCAAGATATTTCCCTCCCCCAAAACGTTCAATCTCTCCGGCGTGATCAACTACTGTCAGCCCGGTTGTCTGGCCATGTTTAGTAACCAGATTGCACACATATACGACTTTTGCGTTGGTGCGCATGAGCGCTTCACCTATCCCATCGATAACCAGCAGTGGACCTAGCGATGTATACAGTCCACCCGGTGCAATCACCACCATATCAGCCTGATCGATAGCGGCAACTGCTGCCGGATTAGCGCTAGCACCTGGTCGCAATGTCAGGCGTGCCTGACGCGGATCGTACTTATACTCCTGCGCACTAATCAATAACTGACCCTCAAGAGTCACCGGCGGATCCAGCCATTCCATGACAAGTCTTGCGTCATCAAGAGTCGCCGGTATCACCGTGCCATTAATGCGCAGCACCTCTCCGGCCATTTCGACCGCCTCCGCAAAACTACCACAAGACTTTTCTAGTGCAGCCAAAAATATATTGCCAAACGCATGACCTGCGAACGTCCCGTCCTCAAATCGATAATTAAACAGCTCGCGAAGTTTGGGAGAATCACTCAGAGCGACCATGCACTGACGAATGTCACCTGCCGGTAGTACCCCAAGTTCATCCCGTAGCACCCCGGTACTGCCACCATCATCGACCATATTTACGATCGCAGCGATCTGAGTTGTACGTTCCTTGAGAGCAGAAAGGAGCGTAAAACTACCGGTTCCGCCACCAATCACCGCAACTCTCTTTTCAGTGGTTCGAAATGGTTCCATAGTTTTCATTCTATCACCACTTGGTCCCCCCAAATAAAAAATGTATACTATAGGCTAATGCCACCAACTATTGCCATCCAGGGACAGCTCGGATCATTTCATCACGGGGTTGCAACCACGTTTTTTGGTGACGACATCACCCTACTCTGTCAGCCTACCTTTCGCGACGCATTTGAAGCTCTCGACACCGGTGCCGCAGACTACTGTGTCGCTGCAATCGAGAACACATTGCATGGCACTATCATTGATACGCTCGATCTTGTCGCTCGGTATGATATTCATATTATTGGTGAACATATCGAACATATCGAACAGCAGCTTATCGGCTTTCAAGGCACCAACTTAGAAGATATCAGAGAAGTTTCCTCGCATTTCGCCGCCCTCAATCAATGCCGAGAATATCTCCAGACTCACCTGCCACACGCTGAGGTCATTGAACATCACGATACTGCCGGTGCCGTTGCTGATATCAAGTCGCGCGGCGATCGCCATGCCGCTGCGATTGCAGGCGTGGCAGCCGCTGCCTACCATAACATGCCTATTCTTGCTGCAAATATTGAGGATGAGAAGGATAATTTTACACGATTCTTCATAGCCAGCAAACACAAGCACACTGTCCCGGAGGCCAACAAAGCCTCTCTCATACTCACCACCTCACATCAATCTGGGGCACTGTATCGAGCACTGGGAGTGCTTGAGCGATATGGTGTCAATCTCACCAAACTCGAAAGTCGCCCGATTCGCGGCCACGCCTTTCGGTATCAATTTTTTGTTGATGTTGAAATCAACGCCGTAACGTTATCATCGGCTACCAGAGAGCTTGAGGCACAATCATGCGACGTCACTCTTCTTGGTCATTACAGAGCCGCTCGGTAGAACACCCACGGCCTATAGCCCCAGATATGTAACCGCGCCACCTACTCTTGTCGCAAAGGTTTTTTTGATTTCACCTCGTATTTGATGCCTGTCATATCACTCGTCACATAGTCATCATTGAGCAGGTTGAAGAATTTAAGTGCGTCATTACCATCCATGATCAAAATACGCTCACCAGTGTCATCTGGCATCAGGTCTACTCCGATCTCTTCGGCATGTGCCATCAGTTGTTCTTGCGTGACAAGCGCGGGATCAACGTTTTGAATTTTTGAGATTAGTGATTTTTTGTCACGACATAGTGCATCGAGAGTTAAGCCCTCCGGATAGGTCAACTTGAAGTGTGCTTCGATCTCTTTGATTTTTTCTTCGGCGATGGCAAACTGCTTGGCGTCATAACCAAATAATCGTACAAACTTAACCTCTGAGAAGACGAAGACATCATCACCCGCGATTAGCACTTGATTATCTGGCGTGATACGGAGTCCCGCATCGGCGCTAAATGGCTGGAAAGAGCCAGCATTGAACATCCAGGCGGTTGCACCTTTTAGCACTTGTGCTTGAGGCAATAATTTGACGACAAAAAACGGCGCGCTATCACGGCTGCTACGAAACCGCGCTACCATACCTTTGACCTTGCGAAACTCGTGATCCCCCTCTGAGAATACTTCGAGTGATTCTTCCCCGTACATGATTTGCTCGATGACTTCCTGGGCATGTTCGACACGTTCGAGTGTTGTCGTCTGAAGCATATTGTCCTCTACCTCGGCAGCTTCAAATTCACGTACCATCATGCCGGTTGCAGCACCAGTTTGGACTTGTGCAATCATATCATAAAGAAACAGTACCTTGAGCTGCTGAAGTAATTCCTTAGCGTAGTTGGTCGCGTAGACCGTATAACCTTTGGTAAATAGATAGAGGTCTATTTCGAGCTCATTTTTGACCGCATCAGTCTGATTGGCCCAGTGGAAAATATCGTGTCGTTCGCGCGTGTCCGTAGAGATAGTGTCATTAGTCATGACTACTATTTTATCACCAATTACTAGCAGAATTGCGCAAAACTAGAGTGACGCATCTTGTGATTACTATTTTGTATGATCGAAGTATTGGGCGACGCTATCGACGCGATCACCGATCGCATCCCTGTAGGCAATCCCTGCGCCAATACCGCTCGTCAATAGTGCCCCAGTGGCAAGAGCGCCGATCGTGCGGCGACGCTTTTCGAAAAATCCTATAGGCACTTGTTCACGCGTTCCAGGAGTGCTCCATCGAGCTTCAGACTTGGCAAATGATCGAGCAGTATTGGGGCCATGAGCCTGTCTGGTAGGTAATATGGTAGATTCAGGCTGGTTATCCAGCGGTTTAATTTCAGGTAAAGGTTGCGACAAGCTATTTGTTGGGTGACGTCCCGACCACACTTCCTCGAGAAATGCTGTATGACGATGGTTCTGACCTGGTTTTAGCTGCGGCTTATCATGACTTCGTAATACGCCGAGATGCAAAGAGCCCATATGATAGGAAAGGCCGCGATCTCCATGATGCACATTTTGTTCATGCGCGGCGTTACTATGACCTTTTGCACCACCAATGCGTGCTGGCCGTTTGTATTTTTCACTCTTCATACTATCATTATACATCATGATTATGTTTTTGTCAATATAACGTCAGTATGCTCTTACCGGACGACGTCTTCGCCGAAATGTTTTTGGAGGCGCATGGTGATACTGCCCTGGTGGCGGCCGAGTTTGCGGCTGAGGTCGGCGATCGAGATGCCGCTGAGAAATTCCTGCTTGAGCACCGCGTCATCACTGGCGAGCCACGGGCGGTAAGCATTTGGATAGGTCTCGCGCATCCGAGCGATTTTTTCTTTCCAACTTATGCTACCGCCAGATTTTTTCTTGGGTTCTGCGGCTGGCTCGGCGGCGCGCTTGGCGGCTAATTGTTCAAGATGCGAAAACCGCTTTGCATCCGCGGCGGCGCGCGTGCGCAGCGTCTCGTCGATGAGACGGGCATCTTCGCTAGTCTGTAGCGCCATACGATTGATGCCGGTCAGATACAAGTCCTCAAGGCGCTTGACGCGGCTGAGTGCTACATAGCCCATACCTTCGACAAATGCCTTGCGTAGATCAATTCGGGCTGCATCGAGCGTCATACCCTGGCTTTTGTGCACGGTGATCGCCCAGGCGAGGCGCAGCGGGACTTGCGAGATACTCGCGCGTTTTTTGTCGCCATCACGTAACTCCCATGTATCTGGCGCCATCGTGATAGTGCGGCCACCGCGAAACTCCACGACTGGGTAGTCCGTGACTGGTTCAAAATCAACAACCGAGCCGATACTACCATTGGCATACCGACGGGTAGCATCATTTTTGACCGCCATGACGAGCGCACCTTGCTTGAGAATCAGCGTGGGTGGCGCAAGTACCGATCGCTGCAAATTCTCGACATAATTCTGCGAGCCAGTCGTCGCTTGCGTATAGAACACTTCGTCACCCGCCAATCGATCCAGCTGCGCATGATTGATCCGATCGACATCGACATTGACTGTATGGAGCTCAGTCAAATTATCGGCGTCAGGCGGCGAGACCTCTGCGCGTTTGAGCAACTGTTCGGCATGATGACGGCGCACATCGCCCGCCCGCATCGCTGTCAAGATCTCGAGGAGGTGATCTCCCTTGGACTGTCGGTATTGATCATCCAGGTACAGGACGCTCGGATCAAGCTCGCGCCACACATTGCTTGTCACCACAAATCCTCCCGCCCTACTATCTCCTCGATTGATGGGTGGCAATTGATAGAAATCGCCGCTCATCACGACTTGGATGCCGCCAAATGGTGTATCCTTGCGACGGACGAGGCGGCACACTTCATCGACCATGTCGAGGCGAAAATCATGCATCATCGAAATCTCGTCGATGATGAGAATGTCAGTTTTTTCGATAATTTCCCGCCGTCCCTTGGCCATACGTTCGGCAAAACCATCATATATCTCGTCGAGCACTCCAATACCAGCCCACGAATGGATAGTCGTCCCGCCGAGGTGTGTCGCAGCGAGACCAGTCGTTGCGGTCACAGAGACACGCTTACCTTCAGCCTTAGATGCCTTGATAAATTGATTCAGCACAAATGTCTTGCCGGTGCCCGCCGGGCCCGTCAAGAGTGCGCTCTCTCCAGAGAGCAGTATCTCCAGCGCAAGTCCCTGATTCATTACCCTTATTATATACAAAAGCCAGTCGCTATGAAATGGCTGTTCATGTTTCTATATAGCGATCTATCGATCAGGACATAACAGAAAACCGCTCTACTACCACCCTATCTCTAACATGACGAGCGGGTAGCTACCAATAAATCATAGCCGAGCACCGGTACGAGCTTTGTTGGCCCACTCATCGGCGAGTTCGTTGCCCTCGTCGCCGACATGACCACGCACCCAAACGAGCGTTGCCTCTGCCGACTGGTACAACGACACTACTTGCTGTACAAGATCGAGGTTTTTGATTGCACCACCTTTTTTACGCCAGCCGTTCGCTTGCCAGGTAGGTGCCCACTTGGTAATCACATTTATCCAAAATTCACTATCAGTGTATATCTCGCATGGTGCATCACCGGCGAGTGTCAATGCCGCGATCAGCGCCCTGCCTTCCATGCGGATGTTGGTGGTCTCGCCGTCTTCACTACCAAGTGCGATTGGTCGACCGTCATGGACGACAGCGTAGCCGCCAGGTCCAGGGTTGGGGCTCGCGCTTCCATCAGTATAATATCGTTTCATGTCACCTTATTATACGTTGTCGTTTTGGATCCAACAAATCATAGCTCATCTCGCACTTATCTCGAGACTCTCGCGAGGTTTCGCCCTATAAGCGCTATCGCTCGCACGCGATACCGTCGTTGTCGCGATCGAGACGCCGTTCGTATGACTGATTATTGCGTTTGATATCGAAAACACCGGCTTCAAATGCCGCTGTGCAGTTTTCAAACTTTCGACCGCCGGTAGATTTGCTAGTTTTTTGGGCCGCAACCTTGGCTTTTGATGTGTCGCTCGGTACAGCATCGGGCTTATCGGTCGAAGTAGCAGTCTCGCCATCAGCGATGTCTTTGACGGATGCATAGGAGGTGCCATCGGTGATAGGTGTCTGATTAAATACCCACCCCGCTCCCCCAAACCAAGCAGCCGTAATAGCGAGGAGGACTGGCATCAGAGGACTTTTTTTGAATCCTTCAGGATCGCGCGAATACCAAATCGCCATGATACCAATCGGAATAACTGGTAGCACAACGAGCCACATCAGATAGCCTACGGCAATACGTCTTGGATACGACCAATCCATGTAACGATACTTAAACCATGGCAGCCGGCTTAACAACCAATCCGCCCCCTTCACCAATACATTTGGTTGCGAAGCTTTCGCAGTAGTGTCCTGCTGAGTGCGTGCCGGTGCAGCTGTACGTTTGTTAGCTGGCATATAGATTTTTCTCCTTTTGCTCCATATAGTAGCGAGCTGGCATGAAAAAAACTGAGATATATTTCACACTTTTTGTAAACGCCTATCAGGTGATCCTCTCGTTTGAGGCGGCTCAATGATATGATAAGGATGGTCATAGTCGTACTTTCAAAAGGAAAGAGGTAGAGTGATGAGACGACACGCGAGTCATTATGGCCGTAAGCCAGCGACATGGTCAGGTACCGGAAATGACTGCGATCGTCGCAGGGGCTGGACCAAAAAACGGCGGCGGCGGCAACGCACGCCTGAGAGAATTCAACAGCCTCAAGGTGCCATCGCCAAGAAGCGTCCACGGATACGCCAGAGTATCAGCGACGAACGTCCTGTCGTAGGATACGGGTATCACCCGCCACCTACAACAACTCATCATGACACTCCTTCGACGAGCCCGCCGCGCAGGAATCGCACCATCCGCTATGCCTGGAGTGGCGCTGCATGATTACCCCTCCGCAAGAGTTTTGAGCACACTATGCGCTCCTCTTGCGGGGGCGTTTAGTAGGCGATATGCGACTACTTATTTTTTGAACGCGATATATTGCGTGCGCGCCGTATACACACTCGCTACAGCTACTATCACTAGTAGACTCCATACCGCCCCAATCACCGCTGGGTATTCACCGTTCCACCCATCTTGTGAGACGTGTTTAATGACAATCCCTGCATACGCCCAGACGAGCACTGCTCCGTAGAGCCAATCCCGATAGACTGCGAGATTCTTGATACCGATGAGCGCACCTACTATGAGAATTGTCACGACCCAAAACACATCTGACAGGCCGGCACCGTTCCAGCCGATGCTGACGAGCCACGCCGTGATATTGGCAATGGTTGCAACCGTGATCCACCCAAAATACACACTAAATGGCGCCCTGACAAGCCAGTATTCTTTCGTGGTATATTGGCTTTTGGCGAGCTCTCTATTAACCACGATCAATGATCCGAGCATGGCGACGATCAGGAGCACTGTCATCCACATTATCTCGTAATGCCACGTGAGAATCCAAACCGTATTGAGTACGGATGACCCGATATAATATGGCGTGATCGTTTCTATTGTTGCGGTCTTGATACGAGATTTTTTGCCCGTAGCAACAATCTGTAATTGATAGAGCGTGTACAGCGCAAGAGATGCATAGATCACACCCCAGATCACAAATGTGATACCGGCCGGCGCAAATAAATTTGCATATTTATCAGATATTGCAGCCGTATTTTGGCCGTTGATCGGGAGACTATTTGCGAGTATATTCGTGACGACCATTACCACAAACGCGCTGGCTGCCGCCCATCGTAGTCTCATATCAACTTTTTTCTTGGACCACCACATGCATACCTCCTTTGTGACATAATTGTTGCGCTTATTGTAACATTTTTTACAGAAACAATGTTGGCACTCTTGACACGAGAGTGCCAGTTTTTTATACTAAAACCGTGAGCATAAGCTCTCTACAAACGTAAAAAAGGAGGAATACGTATGAACAAACTTGTGCGATTTGATCCATTTACAGAGATCAATGCCCTGCAAGATCAATTTTTCGGCGGCAATTTGCTTGCACCGCTCAAAAGCGTCGGTCTACCGACGACAGACGTCTACACAGATAGCGGCAATTTGATTGTTGAAGCGCATTTGCCCAACTTCTCAGAGTCAGATGTTGATATCGAGATCGAAAACGGCTGCCTCGTTGTCTCGGCTGAACGCCACGAAAAAGAAGAAGACAAGGACAAAAAATACGTCGTCCGCGAGTCAAGCAGTAGCTTCTATCGTCGCATCCAACTACCTGAGCGCGCCAACACTGACGCGATCAAGGCCCACCTTGATGATGGCATCCTCAAAATCACGGTGCCGCTCACACCACTCCCCGAGCCAAAAAAGATCAAAGTAGCCACTAGCGGTAAGACGAAATAAGTCTCCGGCCTAGTAGTCATAAACCGCCATTCCAGGCGGTTTATGACGTGTCAGGCAAACTTCTAGAGAACTAGCGAGATTGCAGCGCATCAAGCGCGACACTCATAGCGGCATACGCACGCCAATCGAGCGACGCATACATATCGTCAGTCATACTGAGCATATAGTGATCGCGTAGTAGCGTGGTTTTCTTGTACATGCCTTGTTGGGTTTTGTTTAAGTCTTGATACGAGAAATGATAACGTATCAATGCAATAATGATCTCGAATATACCACCGACAAACGGTATGAAATCTGCAAATCTCCTCAGTAATGCGAGCACCTGGTTACTTTCTTTGATAGTAGCAATATGTTTTTCGCCAGCATCCATCAGTGTCCATGTGCTATTGATGAGTGAGGCTTTAAATTCTTTTCTGAATATCCCAATGACACGCTCCTCAGCATCCTCGACATAATATCGACCGTGCACGTCCATCACTTTTTCGGCACGAAAACTAAACAAAGCAGTCGTCTTGCTCTCATCGCTATAAAATATCACTTTTTCTTTGAAAGCAAGTCGTTTCTGCTGGGCAAGCGCGACGAGCCCGTTTTTTTCACCCTGATCATCTGCCTGATAAATTGCATATTTATTCACGAAGGGCGTGATCGCTTGCTCGATAATAAGTCGTGGTTTCATAGTATCTCCTCTTATAGTTTTCCGCAGAGTACGCGCTGCTGCCGAGTAGTATCTCTATCACGAATCGTTACTGTATCGTCATCGAGCGTCTGAAAATCGATGACAACACAGTGAGGCGTACCGATTTCGTCTTGGCGACNNCGGTAGCGTTTGCCGATGTTGCCGTTATCATCCCATTCGCAAGGGTACTGCTGGCGTAGTGTTTCATACACCTCACGCGCTTTGGCCACCAGCTCGGGCTTGTTTTTGAGCAATGGAAATACCGCGTAACGCACGGGAGCAAGCTCGGGCTTGAGCTTGAGCACGGTACGGATTTCGCCGCCCGGCATGGCTTCGACCGTGTAGGCATCGCTCATCACCGCCATGAACATACGACCCATGCCGACCGAGGTCTCAAGGATCCACGGTATGTATTTTTCGTTGGTGACTGGGTCTTGGTAGCTGAGGTCTTTGCCGCTAAACCTGGCGTGCTGCGACAGATCATAATCCGTCCGATCATGAATACCCTCTAGTTCGTCAAAGCCGAGGCTCGGGAAATTGTACTCAATATCCCAGGCGTCACTGGCATAAAATACCAGGTTTTCGTGCTGGTGCCAGCGGAGATTTTCGGGACGAATACCAAGTTCATTGACATACCAATCCCAACGACGCTGCTTGATCTCGTCATACGCCACCTTATTCTCGTTGGGGCGCACAAAAAACTGCGTGTCAGCCTGCTCCATCTCGCGGGTACGAAACAGAAAATTGCGCGGACTTATCTCGTTGCGAAAGGCTTTGCCGATCTGGGCGATACCAAACGGCACTTTCATACGCGTCGTGTCAACGACATTTTTGAAGTTCAGATAGATCCCCTGGCAGGCCTCGCCCGGTAGGTAGACCGGCCGCTCATCACTACCAGTGAAATCGCCGAGGTTGCTTTTGACCAATAGATTAAATGCCTTGGCGACCGTGAAATCTTTTTTGCCGCACGTCGGACACTTGATCTTGTCGCGATGCTCATCAAAGATAGCGTTGAGTTCGGTTTCGCTCATCTTTTCATCGGCAAAGATATCGATCGCACCCAACTCTTTGTCGACCCGTATGCGCGTGTGGCAATTGCGACACTCCGCAAGCGGATCGGCAAACCCACTGGTATGACCACTAGCGTCCCAAACGCGCGGATTTTTGAACATAGCACTATCGAGCCCGACATAGTCCTCGCGCAACGTGACATTGCTCCGCCACCACGCTCGTTTGATATTGCCCAGCAATTCGACACCGTACGGCCCAAAATCATAAAGCCCCGCCTCGCCGCCATAAATTTCACTGCCCGGATAGACAAATCCGCGACGTTTGCAAAGTGATATGATATCTTCAAGTGTCTTGTTGCTTTCATTCATAATTATTGCCAATTATACCACAGACCTGAACCTCCTACTTACTATCACCCTATACCGAAGCATGTTGTCGACATAACAACCAAATATCAGGCAGCAATGCTTGTGTACCACCAATCAGCGCAACCGTCGTGAGCGGCCGACTCGACATGATACGTAGCAGCTTGATTTGGCTTGAGCCGATATCACCCTGCTCTGCAAGACGCAGCCCTTTCTCGTTTATATCGTACATATACATTTTAGTCCCATCAAGCGCCTGCCCGGCCACATCATACGCAAGATTCAGTTCACTCCCCGTCAACTCAGCATAGCGCAGATAAAACCAACTCTGTATCAATTGTAGCGGAATCTCCAACGTGTCGAGTGCCCCCAGCGTCTCAGTCAACACATCATACCACTCTGGCTCATCAATTGTTTCACTCGCGCGAGCTGTCAGATTGATAGCTTCATAGCCGAACTGTAATCGATCATAATCAGTAAGAATGCGTCTATAAAACTGGATAGGACGTGCCGACGTCAGAATTCCCAGATCACCCTTGCCAGTCGTAATAACAACATCACTCACCGTAAATAACTCTACCCCGCCAGTCAGTTTGCTATTCTGTTTTCGTACTCCACGGGCCATCACTGATCGACGGCCTAAGGGAGTGATAACATTGAGTATGCGATCGCTTTCGCCATAGTTTGTCCGTCGCAGCACAATCGCCCGAGTGCGTTCGCCTCTCATGGCAGCACCCATTTGATTGCAGCGACGATATCATCAGGCATCATGGTCGTCTTGTCTAATATTCGACCAACTCCGTAAGCACGCACATCCTCTGGCGAGATGTCGCGCGCGTTATTTGTGCACAATACCACTGGAATTTCTGCCAAATCATCGTGTGTTTGTAACTCATGCAAAAGCACCAATCCATTTGCCCCGGGCAAAAATATATCAAGCACGATAGCAGCGGGCATCAAATGATCGATTTCTTCGATCGCATCCACAGCACTAGCGGCAGTTGACGTGGCGTACCCTGCCCGGCGCAAGACCGCTACAATCTGGTCTCGCATCCAGCTGTCGTCATCGATGACCAGCACGAGCGGCAAGTCGCTCATAGTAGCCTCATCTGAGTGGAGGCATTGATATCGACATAAAATGTTGTGCCGTCGCGATGCCGAATCGCCCCAATCGCTCCCTGCATTGCACGCGCAAATTCACTCGATATATAGAGACCAAGCCCACTGCTATCCGGGCGATTATGTAGTGGCTGCGGACGCTGGCCAAGTGTCTTTGCAAGCACTTGCCACACGTCTGACGGAACTGCCGGCCCATGGTCACGCACTGATAATCTGATTTTCCGTCCCCCGCCGTATGTATGCGCGCTGAATTTTACCGGAGCACCTGCTGCACCATAGTGCACGGCGTTATCAGCAAAATGCAGCATAATACTGCGCAACAACTCACGATTTGCGATGCCAAGCATGCTGCGATGACGATCAACGACCGCAATTTGTTGACCCTTTGCAAGATAAAGTGGACGAATATCTTGCGCCACTTCGTCTAGTAGTTGTATCGGATTGATAGGCTCGAGGCTAAACAAGCCATCCTCAAGACGAATAGTTTTTGTCAAGTCAGTCACTAGCCGCAGCGCTCGTTCGCTCGTTAGAGCAATGCGACGCAAATACTCTGCCGATTCATTTTTGGTTAACATATCAGATTCAACCGTTAAGGCTAGTTGTCGCATTAACGCGAGTGGTGCTTTGAGCTCATGAGACGCAGCCACCAAAAACGGCCAGGTATCACCATATTCTACCCCTGATAATGTTCCCAAAAAACGCCTGCTCATCCTCCCTTCAGTGTAACACGCCAAACCATAGCTAGACCAGGTGATTTTGGCTACTGATTAAAGTTGATGGTTGGCACAAGCACCTCATAGTCCGGGAAGAACGTCGGTAAATCAGTGCGAACTGTCAATGTTTTGTCGCGAATTTTGAATATCACAGCGATACCTTTGAGGTCTTTGGTGAAATTGCCCTCGACACGCGTTCCGCTATTACCATTTGCCGAAACGGGTGACGATTTGAGATCACCTTTTTTGATCAAACTCTCATACTGTTTGAGGACTTGATCATACGAGACTGACTCGACAGTGACTCTGAGTGCAAATCGCTGCTCACCGGCAACAGGCGGGACAACCAGCGGGTGCAGATAGGCATCGTATCGCCCACCAGCCGTAGTATCGCGCGATTCATAGACGCTCCATGTTTTGGGGTAGCTAAATGTCACCCGACCATAGTCGATCGGCCCGGCAAACTGCCGCAACGGCTCTTTCTCGCGCTCGGCAAATTTTTTCTCGTCCGCTTCTGCCTGATCTTTTTGGGCTTTGGTGACCGCCTCGCTGATGCGAATATCGACATTTGACTTTTCTTTGTCATAGCTGACATAGGCCCAAATCGCTAATGATCCTGCGATCACAAAGAGAAAAATCATGACGAATAACATGATAAGCGTTGGCGAGACCTGCCCGCGCTCATGGCTACGATAAGAGAGGGTGTTCATGTATTTCATTATACTTATGATTTGTCCGTATGTAAAGGCGCTATGCGATAGAGGTAGTATGCTCCAACCTGCTTAATTGGGTGTTGGCCAGGCACTGCAAATGCGTAGCTGATAAACATCAGCGGCTTTGCCAATCGTGTTGCCTCGCGCGCCACGCGACGAGCCATGCGTGTAATATCACGCGACTCTCCAAAGGCGTAGATCACTGTCGTTTCGGGCGGCAAGTCAGTCGTCCAAAAATTTGCAAAACGCACTGATACCCGCGCGTCATGCCGCGACAGCCAACGTGCTATGCCTACAAGAAACGGGTTAATTTCATAGCCGATAGCCCTCGCCCCCAGCCGCGACGCTTCTCTCAGGACGATGCCATCCCCTGCCCCAATATCGACCAGTGTATCCTGCGGCGAGAGACGGTACAGGTCACAAAAAGCTGCCCGAATCTCCCGCCGCTTACTCGGAACATACGGCGCACCGACGAACACAACCATACCAAACACCAGCGCGATGCCGCCCATGAGCCACAGTCCGATTATCATGCGTCAAATTTTTTCTTGAGAACGGTAATGTCGTTTTTGAGTGCTTGCAGTTCGGTTTCTATTTCGGTGGCGAGCGTTTGAGCTTTTTTGTATGTATCGAGCGCCTGCTCAATAGTGAAATCGTCGCTATCAAACCACGCAACATAGCTGTTGAGCTCTTGCATCTTCTCGGCGATGGTTTTATTTGTCTTTGACATAAGTGACCTCCGCGGTGATAAGTTTGTATTGTGTTTCGATCTCTACCGCTGCACCGACAGCGAGATGACCCCGTATCATCGCATACCCTTTTTGCAGCACAGTCTGAGGGTCAAATGCCACCAATAGACGTCTGGCTTGAGTGGTTTCTGCCAGCAGCATATCACATCGACGCACAAGCAGCGTGTACATATCGGACATCGCCCGATTTGTTTCGGTCTGGATCGTCGTCATAGCGGCCTGGACGCGACTTATCATCGAGACTTGCTTGTGTCGCAGCTCAGTGATGATCTCGCGACGGTCGGGGACAAGCAGTTGGGCGGCGTTACTCGGTGTTACCGCACGCACGTCGGCCACCAGATCCACGAGTGATTCGTCAGTTTCATGACCAATTCCCGTCAAAGTCGGAATACGGCTACCGGCTACCGCTCGGACCAACAATTCGTCATTAAACACACTCAGATCATCTGCACTGCCACCGCCTCGTATGATGACAAGCACCTCAGGCGGCATGGAACTACCGTTGAAATAATCAATCGCTCTCATGATTTGGTCGGCCGCTCCCTCGCCCTGCACCTGTACATGGGCGACATTTATTTTGATGCCGCCCCAGCGATCATTGACAAGCTTCATAAAATCAGCATAGCCTGCTGCCTGCGTACTGCTGATGACACCTACTGAGTGCGGTATGCGAGGCAGTATCCGTTTGCGATCAGTTACGAAGAGACCTTCCTCTGCCAGTTTGGCCTTGAGCAGCTCAAAGCTCCGCTTTAGATTGCCTTGTCCGCTGGGGCGAATCGCTTGCACTGTGATGCTAAATTTACCCCACGCTGTGACTTTCGGGATGCCCGTGACGACGACTTTCATACCGTCTTCGATCGGCATACGAAGTTGCCATACAGTCATAAAACACCCCACGCTCGCCGAGGCATCCTTGAGTGTGAAGAACACGAATTTGCCTTGATTGACCTTGAATTCCGCTACTTCACCTTCAATTCCCACCTGCGGGTAGGCATACTCAAGCGATTGATTGAGTGCCGCCACAAAATCACTAACACTAAAGAGCGGTAGCCTAATGGTCGATTTTTCCATACTTCACCACTGCATGTTGATAAAATATATACCCAACGCCAATTGTCACGACCAGAATAATCACGCGGGCAAGCAAGATACCGCCAATTGCAGTGCCTTTATTGATGCCGGCAATTGCCAACACAAACACCATGATCGCTTCATATGCCCCCGCACCGCCCGGAGTGACGACTATAAATCCCGCAAGGCTTGCGACACCATACGCGATCAAAATCGAGGCTGGGTTGACTACCGACCCGAGCGCCCAAAATGTAACAAAAAACAACGCGACCTCTGTCATAGTAAAGACGAGTCCCCAGAGAAATGGCCGCAATAGCTGTCGTCTATCAGCCGTTAATTCGCGGTAGTCATCGTGCATATCCATGCAAAAATACGTGATCTTTCGCGCGTCGAGTAGCTGGCGTTTACGACCACCAGTCAGTCGATGATAGAGACGATTGATCCGGGTTGTGATATTGCGTACCCATGTATGGATTCTTGCTTGTGATCTGATGAGATACATCCCCGCGATCGTCGTAGCAGCCATAACCGTGACGAGGGTCGAACTAATCAGGATGATCCACCGGTTGATGTTGCCGTCAAGAGTCACCGCCACGACCGAAACCGCTAGCAACACCACAAATGCCGCAAATCCAGCAGCGTACCGTACCGCTTGGGCCATCGTGGCTCGACTGGGCGACACGCCAAGCTTGCCAAGACGCCAGCTCGTATACGAAATACCACTGACGCCGCCGCTAGGGAGAAAATGATTGACAAAGTTCATTTCAAGCGAGATACGCATCAGAGTTAAGGGCGAGATGTGCGACACTAATTTTTTTTGGCGCAGATACGAAAAAATCATCTCGCCATTTGCGAGATATCCTAGTATCGATGCGACCGCGACAAGCCATAATATTTTGATATTGACTTGGCCCATTATGTCGGCAGCTCGTACGAGCTCGTGTCGCGAAAAATACAATATCACACCGACGAGGATAAAAGTAATGATACTTATCTTGGTGCGTACACTGATTTTTGCCATACTATTAGTATATACTAGAAGCACAATGTATATTGCTATTTTAGGCCGCCAACCAGCATTTGGTATCGCAGAGTTAGAGCGATTATATGGCGCGCAGAACGTCACGTGGTTTTCGGCTATGACGGCTGTTGTCGATAATGACGGTTTCGATTTTGAACGTCTTGGTGGTAGTCAAAAAGCCGGCCGGGTCATGATCGAGACTCGTGGCACCTGGCGCCACGTGGGCACAAAAATTATCCAAGATTATTGTCAGAAATGGCACCATACCGAACACAAAATCACCCTCGGTATCAGCGTGTACGGGTTCGACGTGTCAGCGCGCGAAGTACAAAAAACCGGCCTCATCCTCAAATCAAAACTCAAATCAACTGGCGTGTCGCTGCGACTTGTCCCCAACAGTGACTCGGCACTCAATACCGCCGTGTCCCACCACAACAAGTTGGGGCTTTCCTCTTCCAAAGTCGAGCTGCTCATTGTCCGTGCTTCAAACGGCGCTGTCGTGATTGCAGAGAGCGTAGGCGCTCAAAACATCACCGCACTGGCAGCCCGAGACCAAGCCCGCCCGCGCACCGATGCATTCGTCGGTATGCTGCCGCCCAAATTAGCGCGTATGATGGTCAACCTCGCGGTGGGTGATCGCCCTGCCCGCGGACGCCTCCTCGATCCATTCTGCGGTACAGGTGTTGTGCTCCAAGAGGCGGGATTGATGGGCCACGCTGTCTATGGTACTGATCTATCCGAAAAAATGATTCGCTACTCCCGCGACAATATCAATTGGCTACAAACCACAAAACATGTACGATTCGACTGGTATCTGCACGAGGGCGACGCTATGACAACAATGTGGCAACAGCCGATCGAGCTCGTAGTTGGCGAAACTTACCTGGGCCAGCCATTTAGTGCTCCCCCGTCGCCCGCCAAGCTTACTGAAGTCCGCAACAACTGTGATCGTATCATTACATCGTTTCTCACCAACCTCGCCCCGCAAATTGCCGTCAACACGCCTCTTTGTCTAGCTGTACCCGCCTGGCGCGATCATGATGGCCACGTGACACATCTGCCACTTATCAATTCGCTCGGCACCCTCGGCTACAAAGTCATCGGGTTCAAAAACATTCGTCCCGAAGATCTCCTCTACTATCGTCCCGACCAAATCGTCGCTCGCGAACTGCTCGTCCTCGAAAAACACTTGGCCGCAAATGAGCGGCGTACAGAATAGATTATTCATTTTCAATATTGACTCTCGAGAGAATTTGCGCTACAATAGTTCAGATTGTTTTATTAGTTTATAAGGAGTGCTATGTCACACGTCAAAGCAGGTGGTTCATCCAAAAACGTCCACAACAACGCTGGTGCCCGTCTCGGCGTCAAGCGTTTTGGCGGCCAAAAAGTCACTGCCGGTCAAGTATTAGTTCGTCAGACCGGTAGCACCAAAATTGCTGGCCCTGGTACGTACATTAGCCGCAATTTCACTATCCATGCTGCCATCGATGGTATTGTCGGTTTTAGGCGCGTCAAAAAAGGCAGTTTCACTGGCCGCACCTCACCACGCACCCAAGTTGTTGTCGAGTAGTCAACTAATCACCCTGCCGTCTATTGCTATACGCTCCCTCGTGGAGCGTATTTATTGCGGCGCGTTCATGCCGAGATGATGACGGACACGGTCAATAACATCACTGATTACCACTTGTGACTTGATCATATAGTCATCGGCACCGAGTTCACTCGCCCGATCCTTATCCTTGGGCTGCGAAAGCGCAGTGAGCATGATAATACGAATATTGGTAGTCTCGGGAGTGTTACGGAGGATATCAAGCACGTCAAATCCACTAATCTTTGGCATCATCACATCGAGCAATATCAGATCTGGATGAAATTCGATTGCTTTTGACAGTGCGTCTTCGCCATTATTAACATCTTCGACAACAAACCCTTCCATCTCTAGCCGCGCTCGATAGACCTTAGCCAGTGAGAGGTCGTCTTCGACAAGGAGTATTTTTTTATGAGTATTATCCATAACTATTACTCATAGTATCATAGATCATTTATGAAAACACCCGCAGGGATGCTTCGAGTTGCGGATCACGCCCTGCATCAACGTCCTTTGCTGTCATCTCGACCGTTTGATCTGGGTGAATGCCCTCTTTTGTGATATTGCGGCCTTCAGGTGTATACCAGCGCGCGATTGTCACCTTGAGGATACCGCCATCTGTGAGATCAATCATTTTTTGCACGGTTCCCTTGCCAAATGTTTTCTCTCCTACCAGGGTCGCGACTCGATACTCTTGAAAAGCACCCGCAATAATCTCGCTCGCGCTTGCACTCCCGCCGTTGATCAGCACCACTGTCTTGACGCCTTTCGCAATTGCGCCGCCCCGAGACGAGACGCTGTCGACAATCTTATCGCCAGATTTCTCAGTCATAATCCGTCTATTTTCCAGCCAAACTCCCGCCACGTCCTGGGCAGCTGTCACGTATCCACCACCATTATCTCTTAGGTCAAGGATCATGCCTTGGACGCGCTGCGATATGAGACTGTCAGCTGCTCGCCGCACAAGATCACCCGTCTCTTGGTCAAAACGCGTCACTTTGATTACCCCAATGCCCTGCTCGATACTACTACGGACACTCGGATTAACAATACGCGCACGTACTATCGAAAATTCTATAGGCTCGCCACTCCGTAGGACCGTGACTTTGACGGTGCTACCCAAGACGCCTCGAAGCTGCTCAATGGTTTTGTCCAACGCGAGACTCTTAGTCGAACGATCATTGACAGCAATAATAGTATCACCAGCTCTGAGGCCAACTTTTTCTGCCGGATGATCTGGCAATACCCGCACAATAGTTGGCTGACCACCCCGAACACCCACCTCAGCACCTATGCCAGCACCGACGTCTCCTGTTAAGTCTCTTTTGAAAACTTCCGCCTCTTTGGCATCCATATAGATAGTATAGGGATCGCCAGCGGCATCAACCAATCCGCGACTCGCCCCATTGGTCAGCTTATCAATATCGAGCGTACCGTCATAATTTGATCGGAGCTCGCGATAAATACGATCGACCGCCGCATAATTGATCTCATTTGTGGACTTCTGCCCAAACAGTCCGATAACATTGAAACGACTACCAATACCGTACCCGACGATCAACGCCACTACGATACTAGCAATCAATGTCAACGGCGCGATAGTACGCCGACGCGTCATACCCAAAGAAACAGATGGCTCGTTAGTGTGGGACTGCATCAAACAACCTCATATGTTAATAACTCTTACGATTATAACACGGGCTATCAGGTCGTTGCTAGATCAGAAGTAGATGTATGTCAGGCCGGCAGCCGAACGTTTGTAGTAACGATACAGTCCATCCCACTCGAGATTATAGTCACTGACAATAATTGTACCATCGCCATTAACTGCCTCTACGTACATTGCATGTCCGTAATAGCCTATATACATGATAGCGACCGAACCAGCGACTGGGGTTGAGCCATTACTGATACCGTAGCGTGATGTCGTACCGGGCCACTCATTTGCATTGCCGCGACCGCCAAAATGTGGTACAAAACGACCAGTGCTCCAAACTTTCCATGCCGTATAACTCACACACTCGCGAGTATACAGCCCCCATGGATCAACATATGCATCAATCGGTGCATTGGCCCACATGCCAGGGTAGCCACCACCACCAGGGATGCCAGCTGGGATACTAGTACGCATCGCCGCAGCCGCAGCACGTCGGTTTTCCTCAGCTTGAGCATTACGCAGGGCGGTCACTTCACTATTTTTACTACTAGCTAGAGCCTGGTATGCGCTCTCTTGCCCGCGCGTTTCGTCAACAAGCTTTTGCTGTTCTGCTTCTTTGGCGGCAAGCTGGGTCCGTTGCGCTTCTTGATTTTTTAGTTCATTTTCGACAGCCGTTTTCTGCGCTTCTAGCTGTTTCTTAAGAGTATTAATCGTATCAATTACTGATGTTAGTTCGTCACGAATTGATGCCCGATATTCTTGTTTATCGACATATTCACCGATGTTTTTGCTGCTTGCCAGCATCTCAAGCGGCGAGATCTTGTCATCGATGTACATATCAGCGATCGTCTGGCCGAGGGCATCCTTGTTTTCAGCAATCTTGCGCTTAGTTTCTTCGATTTGAGCCTGGAGACGGGCTAACTTGGACTGACTCTCATCGATTTGAGCCTGGATGGCGTTTTTTTCAGCCGTCAAGCGATCAAGCTCACCCTGAAGTGTGCTTGCCTGCATGCGAAAATGACTTGCTTGTGACGAGTATTCAGCGGCCTGGGCCTGAGCCGCGTTAATTTCAGACTCATAGTCACGAGCAAGCACAAATGACTGGCCCGTAACCGCTGTTAGCGCCATCACAACAGCAGTTGCAACGATACAAGATTTCGTCACAAACTGCTTAGAAACTGGTGTGGTGGACAGTAGTTTCATTATTCTACATAATAGCATAAGCACCATCCCGCTGTCAAGACATGATTTCCACGCTCCGCGCTCTTTTAGATTTTGAGATATCGCCTCGTCGCCAGTAATGATGATATCGTACCAATCACTGCACCAAGCAGCATCATTGCCAGTACTAATACGCCGATATATTCCGTCATGAACCGCACTGTTGGCTCTATCGCCACACCATAGCTAATCAACCTATCACTTGAGATGGTCAGCAAGATAAAACCTATTATTGTTGCCAGAATTGCCGCAATACATCCATACACGATAGCCTCAACAACAAACGGCCCCCTGATAAAACTCCGATCAGCACCAATTAGTTTCATCATCTGGATCTCTTCTTTTCGGTTAAAGATTGCCATGCGTATGGTATTAAAAACAATCAGGGATGATATAGCAACAAATAAAACACTAGCAACTAATCCTAGTTTTTGCGCAAAATCCGTCCAACGTGCTAAGCCCTGTATCGCATCACGACGAGGTCCCGCAAATGATGGTTGACGATCAGGATGAATATACCGCTTGAGGTTTTGATTATTTTTTATAAAATGATCAAGCTGGCTTGTATCATTGATATTCTTTAGATTGATGCGAATCGTAGCAAAGAAACGATTTGTTGCATTATTGAGCGCTTCGAGCGTCCTAGCATCACTTTTGTTTTGCTGGACAAACTCTTCACGAGCGTCTGCGGCACTGATAAATCGAACCGTATTGACATTTGACAATGTCCGCAAATCGCGCATGATTGACTCGGCCTGACCGTCTGTTGTTTCAGTCTTGAGATAAAGAGACATATCGACTTTTTGACTGACAGCATTGACCGAATCGGAAAGAATATTTTGCGCAGCAAAGGTGACAAATATAATCAGTAACGTGATGGTCATGACAGCAGTTGCTGCAATCGTCAACCACGCATTGCGCGTAAAGTTATTGGCTCCGTAACGGCACATGCGCAAAAACGTCACCCACTGCCGTCGCCGACGCTTGCGTTGGGCTAGAACCCTTGAGGCTGGTTGGCTCATTGACGGTACCTCCCCTGCGCCTGATCGCTCGTAATCTTGCCGTGCTCGAGTGTCACAACACGACGCTTGAGTTTGTTAACAATTTCAACATTATGAGTCGTTAGCAGCACAGTGGTGCCATAGCGATNNCTTCGGATCGAGGTTGCCGGTCGGCTCGTCTGCTATCAAAATCTTTGGCTGACGCACAACTGCACGCGCAATTGCGACGCGCTGTCGCTCACCACCAGAGAGCTGATGCGGAAACTGTTTTTCCTTACCAGTCAACCCCACCAGCTCGATGACTTTCGGAACGGTGTTTTTGATCTCACGGTTTGTCATGCCGGCGATCTCTAGTGCAAAGGCCACGTTTTCAAACACCGTGCGCTGCGGTAGCAATTTGAAATCCTGAAAAACGACACCAATCTTACGCCTCAGTAGCGGTATGTGCTTATCTTTGAGTGAGTCATAGTCGATACCGCCGACAACAATTTTGCCGCTAGTAGGCTTCTCTTCACGCGTCAGCAGCTTGAGCAGGGTTGATTTACCAGCACCACTCGTACCGACCAAGATCACAAATTCATTTGGCTCAACATGGAGACTCACTCGATTGAGTGCTGGTTTGGTCTCTTTGTTATATGCTTTGGTAACTCTATCTAGCAAAATCATAAGCTATTTTATTATACCACGTTTCTGGTATGGCTGGTGAAGCGTTTATTACCAGTTGCCGCTCGAACCGCCGCCGCTAAATCCTCCGCCGCCGAAGCCGCCACCACCTCCGAGCCCGCCACTCGAACCGCCGAAACCACCGCCTGCCCACCATGATGGTGTCTCACCATGCGAGACGGATTTTTTGTAGTTCTTTGATACCACAAAGTCCAGCCCAAAACCGATCAGTGTCACTATGACTGCTCCAATAACATACCATAGCGCAAATCCAAAGATCAGACACATTCCAAGACCGATTACACCACCGATCAGCCCCCCAGCCCACCAACTTTTACTCCGCGCAAGAACCGCCCCTACCCAAGGGACCGCCCAAAATCCGAGAAACAACCATTCCATCGTATTTGCACCCGCTTTCAGCTGATTGGTTGAGCTCGAAGCCTGTAGTGCCGCGCTTTCAGGTTTTTTCTCGATAGCGTTTTGGATTTCGGTCACGGCGGCGGTTATTCCTTCGAAATATTGATTCTCTCGAAACTTCGGGGTAATACTATTACGAATAATCCGACTTGCCCGCGCATCAGTGAGGTCGCCTTCAAGCCCTGAGCCTACTTCGATACGCAGCTTGCGCTCGTCCTTCACAATCAAAAGCAACGCTCCATTGTTTGTGGATTTCTCGCCTATACCCCACGCACGCGCCACCAAGAGCGAATAATCCTCAAGAGCCGCTCCCTCTAGGTTTGGTATCATCAAAATACCTATCTGATAGGATTTGGCTTGACGTGATGTATTGATCTGCGCGGCCAACTGATCGATCTGTTGCTGGCTCAATGTAGCGGTCTGGTCGATAATTGGCCGATCAAGCGAAGGCGCGTTCGGCACTGCGAGGCCACTCACTTGTGCAGCCATCATGAGAACAGCTGATAGTGATCCAGCTAACGCAATGCCAAATAGTCGTTTCATGACAACCTAATAACCGATGTTAGTTGGTGCCAAAATCAACTGTTGGTGCCCTGCCCGTATCAGGATCGGCCTCAAAGTATGGTCGCTTATCAAAGCCGAAAAGTCCAGCCACAACATTAGTGGGAAATGTCTGAACTTTGGTATTATAGCCGCGGGCAACCGAGTTGAAGTCATTGCGTGCGACAGTGATGCGGTTTTCGGTACCCTCGAGCTGGCTCTGCAAGTCGCGAAATGCTTCTGTAGCTCGCAAAGTCGGGTAATTCTCAGTAACAGCCAGTAATCGTCCCAGGGCTGTGCTAATCTCGCCTTGCGCTTGCTGATATTGTTGAATCTGCTCAGGGGTGGCATCGGCAGCGTCAATTTTGATACTTGTCGCTCTAGCGCGCGCTTCAGTCACCTGTGTCAGCGTACTCTGCTCAAAATCTGCCGCACCTTTAACGGTGTTAACGAGATTTGGGATCAAGTCTGCTCTTCGCTGATATTGTGATTGTAGATTACTCAGCGCATTATTGACGTTTTCGCGGCTCCCTACCAATCCGTTATAGCTCAAGCCAAGCAGTAGTGCACTAATGGCTAGTACGCCGACTGCAATTGCAGGTATTGTCCATTTTTGATTCATAGTTCCTCCTCATTTATATAGACTTATTGTAGCATCCTATCGCTTTGCAAGCTATGGCGGGATGAGCAGGCATTAGTCATGACTACTTGCTTGCTCAAGATACGCTTCGATGAAACCGTTGATTTTGCCATCTAGCACACCGCTCGCATCACGATCTTCATATTTGGTACGCGTATCTTTGACGAGAGTATAAGGATGGAGGACATAGTTGCGAATTTGGTTGCCCCACGCTGCTTCTTTGGTGGGGCCCTTAAGTTCAGTAATATTGTCTTGGTGCTGTTCAAGCCGTAACTGAGCGAGTTTTGAGCGTAGGATTTTCATAGCTGTCTCGCGATTCTGGAGCTGCGAACGTTCGTTTTGGATCGCTACCACAATACCGGTAGGCACATGCGTGACTCGCACGGCACTATCAGTCGTGTTGACACTCTGGCCACCGTGACCACCCGCTCGATACACATCGATTTTGAGATCTTTTTCATCAATTGCGACCTCTGACGGTGCGTCAATTTGCGGCATCACTTCAACCAGTGCAAAACTCGTCTGACGTAAATTATCGGCATTAAATGGACTCAACCGCACCAATCGATGGACGCCATGCTCAGAGCGTAATTTGCCGTACGCGAACACGCCCACCAGGCTGTATGTCGCACTCTTGATACCCGCTTCTTCACCTGCCGACCGTTCGATGAGCTCAGTGCCCATATCGGATTTTTCTGCCCAGCGCAGGTACATCCGCTCGAGCATTTCTGCCCAATCTTGCGCGTCCGTACCGCCCGCCCCTGCGCTGATCTTGATGATCGCCCCATGGTCATCGTAGGCACCCGAAAAAAGCAGATCTTTTCGTAGTGTTTGGTATTGATCCTCGAGTGTGGTGACTTGTGCCTGTAATTCTTCGTGAAGTGATTCATCACCTGTCTCTACCAGTTCGCAAAGATCAGTCAGTTGCAAGCGCATCATCACCCATGCGTCTGTCGCAGCTCTCAAGGCTGCCGCTTGCCGTGCCAAGACCTGCGCTTTGTCGGGATTGGACCACACTTCACTATCAGACAGCTGAAGATCAATCGCTGCGATTTCTTGTAGTTTGGCGTCGACATGCAGCTGACTATACGCCGCTTGTACCGCGTCCTTTAGTTCCATGACTCGTTTCTTGAGTGGTTGCATGTCTATTACAGTATACCACCCCCTGCTCGGTGGCCGTTTGTCAGCATCTTTTATTGAGCGAGGTGGCGATATTTGTCGAGATGGCTGAGTCGACGCACCAGAAATGGATGCGAGCTAAATGTCTGCGCAAGTCGGTTCATTGGACGTTCTGCGGTATATTGTAGCCATTCACGTGCGGTTTGGTTCATATACTGGGCAGCATCGGGTCCGACGTGCACTTTGATAAGCGCATTTTTGACAAGTTCGAGATCTCGCATATAGGCGAGCGCCAGTCGGTCACACGCCCATTCGGCTCGACGATACCAAAAGCCACAAATCCATCGGACAATTTGACCTACTATTGGCACTGCTGAAAACGGCATGAGATAGAGCATGATATTCGTATGCCAATATTTGATATGGCCCATCTCATGTACGACAACCACTTTGAGTTCTTCCTGAGTAAGATACCGGACGCTACCTGAGTGCAGGACGATTGTATATGGTCGAGCAAATCCAAAGGCATACGCATTGATATATGGATCTTGGGTAATCATGATTTCGACTCGTGGCAGCTTCAGGTCAGCCGCCACTTCATTGGCCCAATCTCGCAGCCACGCATAGCTGCTGTATTCGATCTGGAGACAGTTACCCAGCACCATTTGCCGCTGCATACGCAAAAGAAACATGCCAACGAGCAGCACCACACCAGCAACTGCTATACCACCTATGAAAGCACCGAAGACAGCAAGCGCTAGAGCACCAGCAGTCTGTGCGCCTGATACCGCTCCTACGAGGAAATACATCGACGATAGCAATAACAGCACGACAAATGTCACTATCAGAACAATCGTATCGCTCACTCGCCGCGCTCGTATGACTGCCGGATGAACACCTTGTCTTGCTTGAGGTTGATTATTCATGACTTTAGCTCCTTTACTGAATTAACAAATTGATCACCTCGATCACTGTATGATGCATATTGATCAAAACTAGCACTAGCCGGACTCAACAGGACGACAGATCCAGGAATAGCAATTTCTCGTGCTTTTGCAACCACGTCTCGCATACCACCTTCGATTCTCTCGCACCTGACACCGAAACGCCTGCAAAGATCTGCAATACGTGCACCAGTCACACCAACAGAGATAACAGTAGTGCCTGTGCGCGCGCATAGCTCAATGATATCTTCATAGTTACCACCTTTGTCAGAGCCACCTAGAATAATTACCTTTGGTTCAGAAAAAGCCCGTATCGCTGCAATTGCCGAACCAGGTGTCGTCGCAATACTGTCATCATAGTACTGCACCCCATCGATCGTACCAATTAATTTCAACCGGTGAGGGAGGCCACCAAAGAGCCTAAGGCCGTTTTCAATTGCAAATGCGTCGTTTGTATAGCACCATGCTGCGCTAATAGCGGCACAGGCGTTTTCACTATTATGCTGACCACGCAATTGAAGAACTGATATAGGGCAAATGCGCACCCTGCCTTTGCAGAAATACCCATCTTTGACATAGACCTGTTCGTCCTGCGATACCCCATAGCGATACGTACTACCGGGGGCAGCACTCGCTACCCAGGCTGCATACTCATTGGTAGGATGATAAAGACAAATATCACGATCAGTCTGAAAAACAACAATATTACGCTTGGCGCCGATATACTCTGTCATATCATTGTGAATATCCATATGATCAGCCTCGATCATCAGTACTACGGCCACATGAGGGCTGCGTTCGATGTCTAGCAGTTGGAAACTACTCATCTCGAACACCACAATATCAGACTTGGTAATGCGAGATAAAACATCAAGTGGCGGCACGCCAATATTACCCACCACATGCACAGTCCGCCCCGCAGCACTCAGGATCGATGCAATCAGGGCTACCGTCGTACCCTTGCCCTTGGTGCCCGTGACACCGATAATTGGCGCTGGGCAATGTTCGAAAAATTCATTAGTCGCTGACCATATCTTGCCGTCAGTCGAGATATCATTTGGCAATATCGAACCACCACGAACCACGAGATCATACCCGTACAAATTAGCTAAAGCATTTTCATCGGTCAACACCCTAACACCTGGTGGTATTGGCTTATTAGCACGCTCCACGATCGTCAATTCATGATTACCCTGGAGGGCATAATATGCATAGTTCGAGGCACCCTCAGCGCCAAAACCGGCGATCGCAATTTTCATATACTTATCTTATCATCACTCAGTGCTTATACCGCATCAAATATCCCAGCAAGCTTGTCATGCAGCTCAATAATCTCTGATTTCTCACCACTACTCACTCCTGCGATCACCCAGGTATTATGTGCAATAAATTCCCTCGCCGTCGCAAACATTCGTTCCAGCGTAATACCACGGATCGCATCCGGTACTTTTTCATAATCTTTGACAATTCCGTCACCAAAATACCGATGTGAATAAAAGCTACTAATCTGCGAGACTGTTTGTGCGCCCATTTGATGACGCCCAAGCGCATATGATTTGGCGGCGCTGAGTTCCTCAGCGGTGATCTCGCCTTGCATCACACGAGTAACCTCGCGTGCAATAATATCAAATAACTGACCAGCCGTATCCAAGTTGACTTGGCCACTAAAATCCCAGCTACTATCATGTACCCCTGCCGATGTCTCAGAAAATATACCGTACGCCAGCCCCTTCTTACGTGCCGCTCCGTATATCCGAGAATGCATCGTACCGGTCAGTATTTGGTCAAGACACTCCATAGCTTCAGCTTCATCATCTGTCAGCTCTCGCGGTATAATCATCGACCAGCCAAAGGTAAGATTTGAGGCTTCCTTGCGGCGAATTAAGATCGGGTTTGCACTCGTGAGGTCATCTCGTGGCACCGCAAAGCGCTCACCGCGAGGCAACTCCCATCCCTCGAGCATCCGTTGTATCTGTGCCTTGCGCCCCTCAAGCTTGCCAGCGATCACAAAACGCAAATTGTCACTTGTATGCGTTCGCTTGTGATGCTCGCGAATATCATGCAATGACACGTGCGGAATCGTCTGAAGTCGTTGCCAAAACGTATAGATATCCTCACCAAGCAGTTGTTGAACCTTTGGCCACAGCACACGATTATGGTTGTTGAGGTAGCCCGTTAGCTCGCTCTTCACGTTGCCTTTCTCGGCTGCCAACTCAACCGCATTAAACTTTGGCTGACAAATGGCAACTTGTTGCAAATCCAATATACGATCCCACTCAAAATCAGCACAGTCCGCCACATATACCATCGAGAGATCGCTCGTATAGGCATTGTGATAAGCGCCGTTTTTGGTAAATTCAGCCTCATATGCATGTTCTGATTTGTAGCGCACATTTGCACCAAATGCCATATGTTCCATGATATGAGCCGTCTCGTAGATATGCTTATTTTTCACATAGCGATTACCAGCGCGAAACTGAAACTGAAAACTCATCACAGATGCGCCTGGTATATCGATTAACAGACCGCGTGCACCATTTCGTAAACGTATCTCTGTGGTGGTGTGTCGCATAAATTATTTCCGATGGTTCTTTTTACGATTCTGACGAGCAGCTTTTTTCTTGCGACGAGCCTCGTTACGTACGCGATTTTGCTCTGTATTGGCAGTAGCTTTTTTGGTCCCAGAGAAATCCTTATCGCGATTAAGCTCTCCACCGGTGACCTCATTGACACCATGTTCGACAGATTTCTCGGCGAGCCGTGTCAGCTCAGTGTCGTACTCTTCATCATCAGCTTGTTTGGCAACTGCATCACTACGATGGACATGGAAGATCGCCCTCAATACCTCATCAGTCAGCGTGCCTTGGAGACTCTCAAACAGCTTCTGCGATTCAGCACGATACTCCACAAGCGGGTCTCGCTGGCCGACACTGCGCCAGTGAATACCTTCGCGTAAATGCTGCATATTCTCAAGATGCTGCATCCAGAGTGTGTCAAGCACTTGGAGGTACACTTCCCGCTCCACACCGCGCATTACTTCTGACGTTAGCTCATGTTCTTTGGCTTTGTAGAGCTTTTCTACCTGCTCGAACGCGAGTTCACGACGGCGTTTATCATTTTTCTCCTGACCAAATAAGCTAATCTGTGCCGCCTCAAGTGGAAAAATAACTTCAAACGCCTCGACAAATTTTGAATTGTTTCTTGCCGGCAAAATAACCAGTTCATTCACCTTGCGCTCAATCAACCGCTCGATTTCTGGACGGATATTGTCACCCTCGAGAATTTTGCGGCGCATTGTATAGACGACTTTGCGGTGACGATTGATGACGTTGTCATACTGAACAACATTTTTACGCGTGTCGTAGTTGTAACCTTCGACCCGTTTTTGGGCGGCCTCAAGCGTCTTAGACACTGCACGATTCTGGATAGGCGTATCTTCGTCCACTCCGAGTCGATCCATCAGTGCACCAATACGATCACCCTGAAAAATACGCATCAAATCGTCTTCGGTCGATACATAAAACTGGGTATCACCAGGATCACCCTGACGACCGCCGCGACCGCGTAGCTGATTGTCGATACGACGCGATTCATGCCGTTCCGAACCGATCACGACCAGACCACCAAGCTCTTTGACCCCTGGCCCGAGCATGATATCCGTACCGCGACCTGCGATGTTCGTCGCAAGCGTAATAGCTCGTTTTTGGCCGGCTTTTTCGATGATAGCTGCTTCTCGTTCGTTGTTTTTGGCGTTAAGAAGCTCGTATTTGATACCCTCTTTGTCGAGCCATGCGGCGATCAACTCGTTTTTGGCAATCGAACCCGACCCGACAAGCACCGGCCTGCCAATCTCGTGATATTCTTTGATCGCCTGAGCAACGGCTTTGAGTTTACCCCGTTCGGTTTTGTAGATAAGGTCTTGGTGGTCGACGCGTGCCAGAGACCGATTGGTTGGGACCTGTACCACATCGAGGCTATAGATTTGTTGAAATTCTTCCGCCTCGGTAAACGCCGTTCCCGTCATGCCACTTAGTTTGGTATATAGTCGAAAGAAATTCTGAAATGATACGGTCGCAAGCGTCATGCTTTCTTCGCGGACTCTGACACCTTCTTTGGCTTCGATCGCTTGATGAAGGCCCTCGTTGTATCGATTGCCCTGCTTGAGACGACCCGTGTGCTCATCGACGATGATCACCTCGCCATCGTTGGTGACAACATAATCTTTGTCTCGCTTGAACAGGGCTTGGGCTCTGAGCGCTTGATCCATATGGTACACAGATCGAACATATTCGGGCGTGTAGAGGTTTTTGATACCGAGCAATTTTTGAACTTTTTCGACTCCGATGTCTGACAACGATACGCTCCGGCGTTTTTCATCGAGGATATAATCTTCGGGCACAAGTTTGGCGGCAACTTTTGCGAATTGATAATATGCCTCTGGATTTTCAGATGCAGGCGCTGAAATAATCAGTGGGGTACGCGCCTCGTCAATCAAGATTGAGTCTACCTCGTCCACGATGGCATAGTGCAGCTCGCGTTGACGTACAAGATCGATCTCATTGACCATATTGTCTCGCAAATAGTCAAATCCGAACTCATTGTTGGTACCATAGGTGATATCAGCCGCATAGGCTTCTTTGCGAGTACAAGGACGCAGTGTACACATGCGCTTATCGGCGTGTGCTTCGTTGTTATAGCCTTTCTCATAGAGAAATGATGCATCATTGATGACACACCCCGTTGTCATACCTAAGAAATCATAGAGTTCGCCCATCCAACCAGCGTGTAGTTGTGCGAGATAGTCATTAACCGTCACAAGATGCACACCCTTACCCTCAAGGGCATTGAGATAAAGCGGCAAGGTCGCAACTAGTGTTTTCCCTTCGCCGGTTCTCATCTCAGCAACATTGCCTTCATGTAAGACGATCCCCCCGATCAGCTGAACATCAAAATGACGCTGCCCAAGGACGCGGCGAGCCGATTCACGCACAAGCGCATAGGCTTCAGGCAGGATATCGTCGAGTGTGGTGCCTTTTTTGGCAAGACGCTTCTTGAGGACATCAGTTTGCTTGCGCAGCTCAGGCTTTGTCATTTTTTTGTAGGTATCTTCAAGCGCATTGATCTGGAGCACTTTTTTCTGAAGACGTTTGAGAATCCGCTTCTGCGGATCACCGAACACTTTTGTTAACGCAGATTGTCGACTGACCATAAAATATCCCTACTTTCTGTCCCTGGTAGAAGTTTGCACAATACTATTCTCAATTATACCCTGATCATGAGTAATGACAAAGAGTATTTCTGTAGTTTTTGGTTATTCCAATAATTTTAGCAACGACTAAAGCTCGCGAGCGTAGCTACGTTTGAATCGATCAAGTAGCTTACGACGGCCAACGTGCGGCAAGAGCGTTTCTTTATATTTGGTGAGTTGCGCAGCCAGTTTGGCTTCGACAATATCGACCGCTGCCATCGCGTTAACGGTCGAATCTCTGGCGGTGAGCCGTTTATCTGGAACATCAATCAGCACTTCTACTTCATATTTATTACCGTGAGCCCGATTGACTTCGGCAATTTTTACTTCTGCTCGCATAGACTTGCGCGCATGTCGTGGCGCGAATCGATCGAGCGATCCGATCTTTTTGCGAGCGTACTTCTTGAGAGCGTCATCGAGCGATAGCCCCACTCCGGTTATATCGATATGTGTGATCATAGGTGACCCCTTTCGTTTAACCGTATCTGTACTATCTATTATACGCGCTTTGCATCAATTCCGATAGCTTCAGAGATATTAGTAAATCCGTCTTGCTTGAGAAGTCGTACTAATCCTCGGTTGATATCACCGATAAGCTGCGGCCCTTCATAGATCAGTCCGGTAATCAATTCGACGAGGCTGGCACCTGCTCGAATCTTGGCATAGGCATCATCTGCCAAAAACACTCCCCCGACACCAATGATTATGAGCTTACCGCCCACATGCTGATAGGTCCTACGAATCAATTCGGTCGATATATCACGATTGAGTGCGCCCCCCAGATTGCCCGGTGTTTTAGGGTCGAGCTCGTCGAGCATATTCACCGTCGAGCGGTTCTTGAGCAAATTGCCAATCGTGACTCCGGCGACGTTGTGTTGCATTGTGACGTCTAGCAATGTCGAAAACTCACTCCATGAGAGATCTATCGGCATCTTGAGCGTGACCGGCCGCTTGAGGCCAAGCTCATCGATCGCACTGAGCAGCCGCTCGAGGCGTTCGGGGGTAGTAAATGGCTCGCCGCCATAGGTGTTGGGACACGAAATATTGATCTCATACAGCTGGGGCGATTTGGAGAGCTCCAGTTGCCTGAGGCTCCCGAGATAATCATCGATAGCTTCACGCAACGTGGCTGTTTTTTTAGTATTGGTATAGGCCACCGAAACGACGAGAGGAAACCGAACAAAAGTAGCCTCAGAATAACGCGTGAGCCGCGCGCATATTGTGCGCACCCCATCATTTGGCAAGCCCGCATAGACTAGTAGCGCCCTGCTATGAGGCAGCCGGCGAAACCACGGCTTGGGATTGCCATCGCACTTGCGATACGTCACTGAACCACCCGTCATAAACCCAAACCCAATTGACTTGATCATGCCGGCGATTTCGATATTTTTGTCAAGACCGGCCGATAGACCGATCGGATTGAAAAAATCAATGCCAAAAAGGCGCTGCGCCAGCCTGTGATCGTTACGATAGGCCCATGCTTGAGGCAGACTTCGTATCACTGGCACCTGCTGCAACGTACTCGCCACCTTGATCATCCTATGATGCACCTCATCTGGCGTTCGCCGAAATAGCAATGGTTTAGCTGCGCGGCGATACCCATGTTTGGTAATGTTCGTCAGCGCCCGCCGCACCATCTATATCACCTCTCGTCCGCCCATATAGGCACGCAACACTTCGGGCACCCGAACACGGCCATCAGCCATTTGGTAGTTCTCAAGAATTGCGACCATCGTTCGACCGAGTGCAAATGCGGTCGCATCATTGGTATGAATCAACTCGATACCATCCTTGCGTCGCACGCGCGTCTCCAGGCGTCTCGCCTGGTAGTCGGTCATATAGTCAGCTGTGTGCGTTTCGCGGTATTTCTGCTGCCCAGGTAGCCAAACCTCCATATCCACACCGCGCGCGTTGGGCTTGCCGATGTCGCCGGTACACTTTTGCAGCACATGGTATGGTAGTCGGAACGCTTGGAGGAGGTATTCCTGGATAGCGATAAGCAACAAATGTTCATCGTAGCCGGTATCTGCCGTCGTAAAGCTCTCCATCTCGAGCTTATCAAACTGATGCATACGTATCAGGCCTTCCATATCCTTGCCATACGTTCCAGCCTCTTTGCGAAAACTAGTGGCAAACCCCAGGTAACGAATCGGTAGATCGATCTCTTCAAATATCTCTCCAGCGTGCATACTGCCTAGGACATGCTCGGCGCTCCCCTGAAGCCAGAGCTCCTCACCTTCTATCTTATAGCGATCGTCGCTCGGCTGTAGGCGATCCATTTGCTCATAGGGTTCGGTTTTGATCATAAGCGGCGGCAAGACGGGCGTAAATGGTTTGTGGCTTATGTCGAGACCGGTATTTTCAGCGATTTCGCGAATTTTGGCTTCATCGGTCAGCGTATCAATGACAAATTGCTCGATCGCAAGCTGCAGTTTCACCATGTCGCCCATCACATAAGCAAATCTTGCTCCAGCGACCTTGGCCGCACGTTCTTTGTCGAGCCAGCCTCGCGATTCAGCTATCTGGGCATGATTTTTAGGGGTGAAGTCAAACTGCGGTATGTCGCCGACCGTTTTTACTACTACATTCTCATCCTCAGTTGGGCCTACTGGCACGTCTGACCACGGCATATTTGGTACAGATTTGAGGAGATTCAGATATTCATTATTGGTGACGCGTACATGATCTTCTATTTCGGCAAGTTCGGTCTTGACCTGACGCCCCTGCTCGATCATCTCGGGACTCGGGCGGCTTCCTTGCATCTGTGAGGCTATAGTGTGACGCCGTGCACGTAATTCGTCGGCTTTTTGCTGCAATTCGCGGCGTGATTCATCAACTTGCAAAAGCGCTTTGATATCTACCTGGTAGCCCTTCTGCGTCGCCGCTTCCTGCACCGATTCGGCATTTTCTCGAATAAAACGAATATCTAACATGTGTTTTATTATACGGCGAGCTAAACTGTTTTACTAGAGGGGTTATTCGGTACGTAAGGCTTCGATAGGGTCCAGACGCGCCGCTTTGCGAGCCGGCAGCCAGCCAGCAACAATCGCAATTAGCACGAGCACGCCAATCAGAATGGCATTTTGCCACCAGACGAAATCAAGCAGACGAGCGTCGCCAATATCGAGCCACTTGCTGATCTGCGGGTTCAGCGCCGTGCCCAAGATAAATGCCAGCAGCGAACCCAATGCCCCTCCCAGAAATCCAATCCACGCCGCTTCATACCGGAATAATTTAGCAATTCCGCGGCGAGGCATACCGAGCGCTTTCATGAGGCCAATCTGACTTGTGCGCTCAAGCACGCTGATATATTGGGTATTGATGATCCCAAACACACTGGCAAACAGTGCTAGCAGCCCAAATCCACCGACGATACCTTGGAGTGTATTGACGATCGTAAACAGAAATCCTTGGGCGTCTTTTGCGGTCTGGACAGCGTAGCCTTTTGCTTCGAGCTCTTTTTTCAGCTCGCTTGGATCAACACCTTTTTTGGCCAGTCCTGATGCGCCCATATATTTACCGCTCGCCTCAGTGCCACTCGTTTGAAAGGCATTGATTTCTTTTGATTTATTGGCTGATATGAGCATCATGGGCGTACCGCCAAATGACATAGTACTTGGTTTTGAGACCGCGCGCACCCTAAACTCATAGACTTTTTCGACGGGCTGAAGAAGCGCCTGAACTGCGGCAACATCACCAGTTGCAAGAGCGGCTTGCACCTGCTCCTGGCTCGCTGACGCCCGCTGTTGGACAAAAGTGACACTGACTTTTTTGCCCAACATATCTTGGGCGCTGCGCCCCAGTGATTCGACATAACTGTGCGGGATGATAATCTCTCCGTCTCCGATCGGCGTACCAATTGGAGGGACGTTACCGGCCTTGACCTGCGTGAGAACAGTCTGATCATAATAATCAATTGCTGCGATAAAACGTTTGTCATTGCCTTCATAGGATGTGTATTTGGGATTCAACCGATAAATCGGCACGAGAGAACTGAGGTTTTTTACAGACTCTAGCGTCTTGATATCGTCAGTATTCAGCTGTTTCATCGTGGCGCCTGGACGACCTGACGATGCAGCGATGTCTTCACTGTATTCTTGCAGGCTTGTGGTGCCGCCCGCCTCAAACAATGACTTGTCCTTGACGATAAACATCGACTGAGGATCGATATTGTTTTTCAGGAGATCATCAGCGTAATTTCGCGTACCCTGCCCTGCGGCAAGTGCCATCGTCAGCGTGAACGAACCGACCGCAATTGCGAGGCTGGTGAGAATGGTGCGGCCTTTGGCCTGTCGGAGATTACGACCAGCACGTTTTATGATATCTCGACGTTTCATGTATGATTTCCTCCTTCTATCGATTCAATTTTGCCATCTTTGATATGAATTTGCATATCACATTTTTTGGCGATTTCTGCGTCGTGCGTCACGATAATCAGTGTTGTACCATGCTCGCGGTTATACCCAAACAACAATTCCTCGATCTGAGCACCCGTCGCGCTATCCAGGTTTCCCGTCGGCTCATCAGCAAACAAGATTTTTGGCTCATTGACAATTGCGCGTGCGATTGCAAGGCGCTGTTTTTGACCCCCGGAGAGGTCGCGCGCTCGCGATTTGACTTTGTCTCCAAGCCCCACCGCTTCGAGGGCAGTTATGATTTTCGCTTTGCGTTGTCCAAGTGGTACGCGAGCAATTTCAAGCGGCAGACTAACGTTGTTGTAACAGGTCTCATTGCCTTGCACAAAAAAGCTTTGAAATATAAATGCCATTTCATTACTGCGAAATATATCGACATCTTTTTGAGTAAACGTCAGTATATTGCCTCCATCGATGACCACCTCTCCTCGCTCTGGTTTGTCCAGACCGCTCATCGCGTGCATCAATGTGCTTTTGCCGCTGCCGGACTTGCCGACGACAGCGATCGACGCCCCATCTGGTATCGTAAAACTTACGTCGTCAAGTGCTGTGAATGTGTTCTTCTTTTTACCATATGTTTTGGTGACATTTTTGAGCTCAATCATTTATTCCTCCTTTATATCCCGATGTGCAAATAGTATGTACGCGAGCAACAAGCTGACTATGATGATACCGGCGAGCACCGCAGTATCTATAGGCCGCGGCGCCGCCTTTGCGAGTTCGGCAGTATTATAATAACCATATATCGATACTGGTTGCAGGCGATCTACCCAGTCTACCTGCGCGGCAAAACCTTTGACAATATAGCCGCCCATCACGACTGCCACCACTGCAATGGTCGATAGCGCCTTGGAGGCAAACGCCATCCCGAGACCAAACGCAAGGCTAAATAACGCGCACACAAACAACACACTCATCAACGATATCCGGTTCAGCACATCAAACGGTACGTCTACTCCGACGAGGTAAAATACCAGAGCAATCGAGACATACGCGACCAGCATGATGATACCGATAGCTGTGATTCCGGCTAGCCATTTCTCGGTGATCACTCGTCGGCGCGAAATTGGCTGAGCCATGAGCTGGTAGAGTTTGCCGCTTCGCTCCTCTGAGGTCGACAGTGATACTCCGAGGACAATCACCATCGGGATGACAAGCATCTCAAATCGTATCCCATATATCGCATTACCGATATAGCCCGCTGTCGTTCCATACGCCGCCATTTCACCGATGATTGATTCAATCCCCTTGGGGATAGATTTGGTCATTATTTCTAGACCTGCCATATCAATTGAAGAGTAAAAAGAAGCGATCAGGCCAAACAGCGCGCCAACACCGAGCGCCCATCCCCAGATAAATCCTCGTTTGTCGTACAATGTCTTCGTATAGAGTGACCTAAACATCGCTCACCGCCCTCTCTCGATACATGTCCATAAATATTTCCTCAAGACCAATCTCCGTGATCGTCGCATCAGTGAGCGATTGCGAAGCAATCCAACGCAATACTGGCTGAGTCATCGTGTCTACTTCAAAAACGCGATGGTGGAGGGTTTTGGCAATCATCGCCATACCAAGTCGAGGCGGCGGATCGAGAATTGTCGCTCGTGGTGCATACGCGAGCGTAATCCGTCGACGAGAAGCTTGCAAAACATCACGTACATTGACTGTCTCAATCACCTCTCCTTGTTTCATAAATGTAATCACATCACAGACTTCTTGCACTCCGCTGAGGATATGGCTCGACATAAACACCGTTTTGTCCCGTCGTGCATAGCTGCGTATGACTTGATAAAACTTTTGCTGCATCAGCGGGTCAAGCCCAGTCGTCGGCTCATCAAGAATCAATAGATCAGGGTCATCAATCAGTGCTGCCAAAAGACCGATTTTTTGCTTGTTACCACGCGAGAGCAGGCCAATTTTTCGTTTGAGATTTACGTCGAGGTCGTTGCATAGTTTTGCGAGGTGTTTGTAGTTCTTGTGGCCGCGCAATCTCGCAATGTATGTCAAATAGTGATGACCCGTCAGGTTCTCATACAGCTCGAAATCGCCCGATAGATAGCCGATCGTGTGTTTGAGCCGCGTGCTTTGTTTGTGAGAATCTTGACCAAATAGTTCTATCTCGCCTTTGGTTGGTCGGAGAAAATCCATAATAATCCGAATAATGGTAGTTTTGCCGGCTCCATTTGGCCCCAAGAATCCATGAATATGTCCCTGCCCTACCTCAAAAGACACGCCATTAAGTGCCGTGGTAGTGCCAAACTTTTTGGTCACATGCCGCATCGCGATCACTGGTGGACGGGGCGTTTGCGCCATAGTAGTACTCCTCCTTCCCACCTCTAGTATATCAGCATTACTAGCTACCGGCTCTCTTGACTTTTAATACTGTTTGTGCTAATATTATATGAGATACTATCACAATACCACAAACATAAAAACAAACATGACTCATCCCGAAGCCCTCCCCCAACCAACCAATAGCCCTTCGCTCGCTGATCGGCTTGAACCCGAGACACGCGCTCAGCTCGAAGCCATGATAACTCATCAAGCAAATGAGTTGCCCACTGACCGTGAGCGCATTCCCACTGAAGTCCGTGAAGCTCTCGGTCAAGAGGCGGTCACTCTCACCGAAACCACCCCCGACCAGCCATTACCAACGCCTAAGCCGAAGCCCCCTACCCGGAAGT
Source organism: Candidatus Saccharibacteria bacterium UBA1949 (assembly GCA_002336735.1). Taxonomy (GTDB): domain Bacteria; phylum Patescibacteriota; class Saccharimonadia; order Saccharimonadales; family Saccharimonadaceae; genus Saccharimonas. Next base: position 38,541 of record DDER01000023.1, read on the forward strand.
CTCAGACCCGTAAGCCTCGACAGTATCAACAGCCCCATGTATCTATGCAACAACCAGCACCAAAAAAAGTTGCAAAAACCGAAACTTCCGAGAACAACACACCAACTACGCAGCCCGACGAGCCCCTATCTCAATTTGAACCCAAAGAGTTGCTCTTCCCGACTATTACCCGCCATTTCCACGACCTAGAACGTCGCGTCTATATGGCTCAGGATGCTATCAGTGCGGTCAGTAATGCCAAAGATAAGATCCAGATTGGCCTCGCTCACAAACGCGCCGATAAATATGCCGCCAAGGCCGCTACTGCCCGCACGCGCCGAGGTAGCCTAGGCCACGGTCGCTATGCCGCTCTCGCCGCCAACACCGCACGAGTCAAAAGTCGTAGAGCGATGCAAAGAAATCAACGCTTGCAGGAGCGTTTGACGCGCCGTGTTGCACACTTCAAAGCGCGCCACGACGACCTACCCGACACATATCTCCAACAAATCGAACGATCGAGCCGCCTACCGAGATCATCAGACGTCTCATCGATCGATGCGCCGCTGTCATTGTTACGCGATCACCATGATGCCATACGAGACGGTATGCGCTATCTCGACTCGACTGGCGTCAATTCGGCAGAGGCTCGCAAGAAGCGTTCCGAAGACCTCAACCTGAACTTCTTTACACCCGCAGCTATCTCAGCCGAAAAACGCCGCGCCCGCGAGCGTGCTACAGATAGTCTACCAGCTCGCAGCACTTGGGAAAGCGCCGAGCACTACCAAAAACGCATCGAGAAACTACAGCGAGAACGTCAAGCCACTATCAAACGTGGTGTCGATGAGCGCACTGCCCGCGCCCGCAAAGCACGCGACGCCATCGGCCTCACCACCTAGATAGCTAACAGCTCGTTTGTTATTAACGCTCGCCTCTCAGCCGTGCGATCAGCCAATCTCTCGGCAAAATAGTAAGAAACCATCCAGCACGCGGCCCCGACGTTTTGCCAATTATGAGGCGATAGAGGCTTGCGAAAAGTTCTCTAGGTGGTAGATCGACTTTATCTTTAAATTCGTAGATTGTACTGTGAAACCATGCGCCGTCTGCATCGCTAGGCGCAGCGACTATCTTGTCTGCCAGAGCACTAAAGTAACGCTTCTCTTCGTCGCTAAATTGATGTAGATCAACCGTGTCGGTAAGGCTAAATGTGAGTTCTTCGGGGGCCCATGTATCGAGCCATGTATCAATGAGCTTTAGCTCGCGTCGGATAATATCACCTTGCAGATCAGCCACCTCCGAATGTTCGGTACGTCGAATAATCGCAAGCGTGCCTTCAGGGTCGCGAAGTGCCGCCTGATAGCTTGCCACAAGATGCGAAAACGGCACGCTACTAACAGTGCGTTCGCTCACTCTATCGAGGCACAAATCAACCACCTGCTGCTCCCACGACTCTCGATCTGTCTTGTCGAGAAGTGCCGCAAAATCATCAAACAATCGGAGCAGCGTCTCGCCCTCACCAAAGAACAACTGCTTGTCTGGGGCAGAGCGAAACAGAAAAAACTTCACGATTTCTGGCGGCAAAATTGTCAGCAGCTCAGCAGCCGTGACGACATCACCTGCCGACTTGCTCATTTTTTTGGTTTCGCCAACACGATTGATAAAATGGTATGGCACAGGCAGCGGCGGTTCGATGCCAAACACTTCCTTGGCGATCACGACACCCGTATCATAGGAGCCGCCTTTTGTCGCATGATCGCGGCCAAACGGTTCGGCAGCTACATTGAGCAGTTCCCAGCGTGCTGGCCAGTCGATGCGCCAGTTGAGTTTGACAGCTCCATCATCGTAGCGAGTTGTTTTTTCGGTACCATCAGCATCGATATAACGAAGTGTTTTTTCGGTGGTATTGATTGATGTAAATTGGCGGTTTTTGATTCGACCGTTTTCGACTACTTGGATCGGTGACCACGCCTCGTCGAGTGCGCGCCCAGATATATCGGCAAGGATCTGGCGAATTGTTGCAACATGCGCAAGCGAGGTTTCTATCACCGACACGTATGCTCCCTTGCGATATCTCTCATGCGCTCGGACGATTTCCATGATGAGATTCATTTTTGCGGCGGCATCAACCAAGTCTGCGAGGAAGAAGTCAGCATAGCTCCGGTCGCTCCCATCTGGAGCTGGCACGTCACACAGCGGCATACCTAGGTATTGTTCCCAATCACTCGATACATTGGCAGGAACTTTGCGAAATACATCGAGATCATCGACGACATGAATATGGCGCGCTTTCTTGCCGCGACGTAACAATTCGACGGCGATTATTTCTGCCGTCATCACTTCGCGCAGCGTACCAAGGTGATATGTCCCGCTCGGCGACACTCCAGATGAAACAACAATCTCATCATCACCATGAATCTCGATCAGCTGATCAACTATTGTATTTAGCCATTGCATAAGTGTTCTCTAGTATAACAGAGGCGAGAGCGATCCTCAATATCAATAGACTCCAACAGGAGGCTAGATGCTAGATGTGCGTCAATACTACTAGGCTATCTCTTTGATCGTGTACGAAGTCTCGCCCTTGGGAGTAACAATTGTTGCGGTATCCCCAGCTGTTTTACCCATGAGCGCTTCGCCCAGTGGAGATTCGTTACTAACTTTGCCCTCCATTGGATCAGCCTCGACGGGACCAACGATCACGTACGTCACTTCTTTGGCGCCGTTTTTGAGGGTGACACGGCTACCAAGCGATACTTTGCTTGATTTGCGCGCTTTGATCAATTCAGCGTTCATCAGAATATCTTCGATCTCAGCAACACGAGTCTCCACAATGCCCTGCTCTTCGCGCGCACTATCATACTCAGCATTTTCGCTCAGATCGCCGTAGTCTCGGGCTTCAGCAATCTTGTCAGCGATATCGCTACGACGACTTTTGAGATCAGCTAGCTCCGCCTCTAATTCTTTGCGGCCTTCATCAGTAATTTGATACATCTTTTTCATAATTGATTCCTTCGTTTTGCTACTATTAGCTAATAGATACCTCCGCCGGCAAGAGTGAGTAGTGAGCAGTCTTTTTCCCTCCTGCGGATTTCTTGTCTAGCCCAGTCTATCAACTAGTTCAGCGACTGTCAATACCTCAGTTTGACCGGTTTTTCTCTCTGTAAATTCGTATTTTTCATCCCCCATCAGTCGGTCACTTACAGTCACACGGTACGGAATACCGAGCAGCTCGGCATCGGCAAATTTTGCGCCCGGCCGTTCGTCGCGATCATCATAAATCACTTCGACTCCGCGGCCCCCAAGCTCCGCATACAAATCGTCAGCCGTTTGTTTCGACTCGGTGCCAATCTGCACGAGATAGACCCTAGCTGGCGCAATATTCTCGGGCCACACGATTCCTTTTTCGTCAGCAAATTTCTCCACGATCACACCCATGGCACGAGTGATACCAATACCATAGCTGGCGAGGTAAATGGGCTGCTGGCGACCATCGGCGTCGGTAAAATATATACCCATTTGCTGGCTTTTTTCGGTGCCAAATTTGAAGATATTGCCTACCTCGGCGGTCGTAACAGGCACGAGGGTGGCTTTGTCGACCCCTAGTTCGGCGGTAGCTTCGTCAAGTACTTCTTCGTTGACCGCCACGGTTTTGTCGGCGTTGATATACAAAACATCCTCGCCGGCCTCACAAATAGTCTGAAACTCGTGGCTAAACTTGGTAAATGCCCCACCGCTAGCAAAGGTCACAAACGTTTCGTCACCCAGACCCAGCCGATTATACACGCGCTGGTAGGTTGCGGTGACTGTGTCGTAGTAGGCGTCCATATCTGCCTGCGATGCGTGCAGACTGTACATGTCTTTCATCACAAATTCTCGGCCGCGCATGATACCGCTTTTGGCGCGCAATTCGTTGCGTAGTTTGGTTTGAAACTGATACACACTGATCGGCAGGTCTTTGTAGCTTTTAACAAACTGTTGCATCATTTCCATGATAGCTTCTTCGTGGCTCCAGGCCAGGCCTAGCTCGGTATCGTCTTGCAGCTTTGTTTTGAACCACACATCTACCACCTCGTCGCTCCAGCGGCTAGTACCTTCCCAGGTTTCGCGGCGCTGCAGGTTGGTCATTATTAACTCTTGGCCGCCAACGGCGTTCATTTCCTCACGCACAATCTGTTTGATATTTTCGAGCACCCTTAGCCCTAGTGGTGTGTAGGCATAGACACCAGCCATGACTTTATATACATAGCCCGCCCGTATCAGTAGCTGGGCGTTTTTGGCTACCTCGTCACCAGGAGCGGTTTTGCTGGTTTTGATAAAACTTTGTGATAATCGCATAACTAGCGTCTATTGTACAATTTTTGTACCCGATTTGCCAGAGAGAGCTGATTCTATAGATCGCTCTGAGGCGGCATACGCAATATAGACTTCACTGCCACCCTCGATCGCGCGAGCCGCCGCAAGCAATTTGCTATTCGCACCACCTCGACCAAATTGTGATCCGCCCGCCCGGATATGCTGACTAGCGTCCTCGAGCGATACTTCGCTGAGCCGGCGTTGGGTGTCAGCACCGAAGTCTGCCTGTATGCCATCTTGGTCGGTCAGCAGCACGAGCCGCTCGGCACCGAGCGCCACGGCGACCTCGGCCGCCAGCTGATCATTGTCCCCAAAACTGATTTCGTCATTGCTCAGCGCATCATTCTCGTTGACAATCGGCACACCACCGTACTGCCACACCTGCTCGATACCGCAGACAAATGCTGCCATAGCGTCTCGATTGCCAAAATCCCGTCGCGTGAGCAACATCTGACCAATTGATTTGTGTTCAAATGCTTCTCGCCACTGCCTGAGCAGACCGACCTGCCCGATCATCGCCAGCGCTTGGAGCTGACACACATTAGTCGGACGTGCCTCGAGACCGACCTGCCTGACGCCAAACCCGATCGCACCAGATGTCACCAACACAATACGGTATTCAGTCTCAAGAGCGTGAATGCTCTCAGCAATCATCACAAATGTCGAGTGAGGCTGCTCATGCGCACCGAGCAGCGTACTTGTACCGACTTTTACGACAAGAATCGGCTTCATTATCGTCCCAGACCAGGCAGCAGCAACGGATTGACAAATAACAGATAAAACGCAATTGCATTTTTGAGAATATGCACGATCAATCCCGCCCATATTGCTCCCGTATATTCACGCAGCAAGCACATACCGATACTGAGGACAAATACACTGACTGCGACATTGAGCTGGAGATGCGCAACCGCAAATAGCACGCTCACCACCAGCATCGCCGCCCAAAACGGCATCCTGCGAGCACGTAACTTGCCATATAAATAGCCGCGAAATACGATTTCTTCAGTGATCGGTGCGAGTATCACAAGCAGCAAAAACCCCAGAGCCATCTGGGTCGAACCGTGCAACCTGCCGATGCCGACGTCTTGAACCTGTTGCCAATCAATCGGAAGTAGCGGCACGATCAATGCCATCACGACGAAGTACGCTATGATCGTTGCTATCCCCAACCATATATCACGCCATCGCGGCCATACATGAACGCCGATCTCGCGCCATGTCGTACCGTATTTCCAAAACACCCACGGGGCTCCCACCATAATTAACAACATCACTACATAAAACAGCGCTGTCATGACCAACGGCATGAGGATGGGGTTGCCTGCCGCAAATGACGTATCGATCTGAAGCCATAGATAGACAAGTATCTCGAGTATGATCTTGGCAGCGGCAAAACAGCACACGAGCCACATAGGGATCAGCAGCCAAGACAGCCGCCCGCCGAGATTATTTCGCCAACTTGCCCACATCTGAGATCGTCACAATGATTACGAGCAGCATCAGCAACATAAAACCAGTGCCATGGATTTTTTCTTCAGTTTCTTTATTCAATTGTTTCCGTCGTACTCTGTAAAACGCCGTCACAAACCATCGACCGCCGTCAAGAGCCGGTATTGGGAGGATATTCATCACCGCCAAGCTCAATGAAATAATCGCCGCTACAAATACGACGTAGAGTGGACCAGCCTTGTTGGCAGACGGGAATACTTGTCCGAAAATACCAATCGGCCCCGCCACACCATCACCCGCTTGAGCGAGCCTGTCATCAGCCGCTTGCTGAGCTGAGTGATCACCAGTCAGCCGTGCCCCTATTCCTTGAACTCCACTGCCGATGAGTGCACCAATACCGTCTAATGTCGCGCCGGTGAGCTGTACTGTCGTCATGACGCCTACGATTGGCGCTGACCAAGTTGCCTTGATGCGTTCCTGTTGCGCAGATGAGACGCCCAGATAGCCTTTTTGGTTTTGGTTTGTATCGTTGAGCGCGACATCAACTATATATTGTTGGTTATCGCGCCGATATTCGAGTGGTACTTTGCGACCGCGCTGCTCTTGGGCAATCTCCTTGACCGCCTCTGTCGTCTGAATCGGCGTACCACCGAGAGATATCACACGGTCTCCTGGTCGTATGCCTGCCTGGGCTGCGGGCGAATCGGCGAGTACATACGTGACCTGGACAGGCTCGCGGACGATTGTCGTATCTCCCGCTACGACAAACTGATCAGGCAAAGCCTTCGGCAGACCAAACAATGCCAAAATACTTAAAAGCACTGCCGCTGTCAACCAGTTCATAGCGACACCGGCTAGCAGAATTTGTGTTTTTTGCCAAAATGTTACGGCACCATAGTCGCCTTTTTTCGTAGCAGCGTCATGTTCTCCCTGTAGTTTCACGAAACCACCGAGTGGCAGCCAATTGATACTGTAGGTGACATCTCTGCCGAGGAAACTACGAGCAATTTTTTTGCCCCATGCGCGCGGTGGAAATCCGATACCAAACTCTTCGACCACTACACCGTGTCGACGCGCGACAATCGCATGGCCAAGCTCATGTATCACCACCAGTACGGTCAATACGATCACACCTATCATCACTCCGAATAATACGTCCATCTAGCCTCCGAATCGCCTATTGCGTTTTGAATATTCCTCTAGTATAGCGGTTACGTCTTGTTTTGTCATCTCGGGCCAATGTTTATCGAGAAACAATAGCTCGCTGTAGGCACTTCGCCACAGCATAAAATTGCTCAGCCGGCGCTCGCCGCTCGTGCGCACTATCAAATCACAGGCTGGGACCTCAGGAGCATACATGTACTCCGCGAGCACGCTGGGAGTGAGCGTCGTGATATCTTCACCGGCTTGAACACATTTTTTGATCGCATCGACTATCTCGAGATGACCACCATAATTAAGGCACAATATGAATTCACCGCCTGTTAGATGTGCGGTCTTTGCTTCGGCTGTATCGATCGCTTGTATAACAGGTTTGCTGAGCCGATCCCGCGAGCCAACGACTTTTAGGCGTACGTTTTTCTCCATAAAGAGCGGGAGGTCACCTGATAGCACTTTGATTAACAGCCCCATCAGCCTGCCGACCTCATCTTCGCTTCGCTTCCAGTTTTCGGTGCTAAATATATAGGCACTGGCATACTGAACACCGTGAGCCAGCGTCTCGATTAAGACTTCTTTGAGCGCTTCGTAGCCCGCTACATGACCTTCAAATGACGTAAGGCCGCGCTCTTTCGCCCACCGACGATTGCCATCGACGATATAGCCGACATGAACCGGTGTCTGTGACTTCGTATCGCGTGTCAAATCGTTAGAATGTCCTTTTCCTTAGATTTGAAGCTCTCTTCGATCTTTGCTTGATAGTCGCTCATGAGCTTGTCAATTTCTTTTTCGACGCGCTTGACATCATCTTCGGAAAGCTCTTTTGTATCTTTTTTGTGCTTGGCATCTTTCAGGGCATCTTGGCGGATATTTCGCATCGCGATACGAGCTTCCTCGACTTTTTCGCTCGCGATTTTGACCATGTCACGACGACGCTCTTCGGTAAGCGGTGGTATTGGCACGCGTACAACACGGCCATCGTCACTAGGGTTAAATCCGCTCGATTGGTCTTTGCGAATCGCCGCCGCAATCGTCTGAATAGTGCTTGGGTCAAATGGCGTAATTTGAAGCAGCTGTGCCTCTGGCGCAGTAATATTGGCTACTTGGTTGAGTGGCATCTCAGTGCCGTATACCTCTACCTTGATACCATCGAGCATTCCAGGATGCGCCCGACCTGTGCGGACTTTGCGCAGCTCATCTTCGAGATGCTCGAGCGCACTTTCCATTTTTAACTCATAAGAATCTGTGTCAAACATAATAGTCCTCTCGTTACTGAGGACTATTATACCAAATATTTACAGTTTTTATTCGGTAATGCCGAGTTCAATACGCCTAAACTGGCTGATACGAATATTTTCACCGGATTTGGCAATTTGTTCTTTGACGCGATCAGCGACCGTCATGGTATCGTCAAGTACGTAGGGTTGCTCGAACAGGACTTGTTCGACAAAATATTTCTTCAGCTGACCTTCGACAATCTGCTCACGCATGTTCTCAGGTTTTTTGGCGAGGTCGTCACTTGCCAGTAGCTCTTGTTTCTTGGCTTCATAGGCATCACTCGGGATATCTTCCATCGTGACGAAACGCGGGCTCATGGCAGCGATTTGCATAGCAATCTGATGTGCGAATTCTTTGAACTCAGGAAGACGCGCGACAAAATCTGTCTCGCAGTTGACTTCGACGACGACGCCGATACGACCTGAGTGCACGTAGCTTTCGATCAAGCCTTCGCGAGTTTCACGGTCGCCTTTTTTCTCGGCTTTGGTGATGCCTTTTTTGCGCATCGCTTCGAGTGCCTTGTCGAAATCGCCCGCCGCTTCGACGAGTGCTTGTTTGGCATCAGTCAAGCCCACGCCGGTGAGTTCTTTGAGTTTTTTAATATCTTCGATTGAAACCCCCATCTTATTTCTTCTCCTCTATCGTTGGTGCTTTTGTCATAGCAGCAGCTACAAAATAATCGAGCATGAGTTGAAGTCCCTTGATCGCATCGTCATTGCCAGGGATGACGTAGTCAATACCATCTGGGTTGGCGTTGGTGTCGAGGATTGCCACAATCGGCACCCCCAGGGTGCGGGCTTCGCGCACAGCATTGGCATCCGTCAAGATGTCCAGCACGATCACCACCCCAGGCTTGCCGTTCAAATCTTTGATGCCGCCGTATTTGAGATTTAGGCTATCAATTTCTTCTTGAAATCGCTGCACTTCGAGCTTGTTGTAGCGCTTTTCGAGATCGCCGCTCGCCATACGGCGCTCAAGATCCTTGAGTTTTTTGATCTGCGCACTCACTGTCGCGACATTGGTCAGTATGCCGCCAATCCATCGCTCAGTCACATATGGTTGTCCGGCTTTTTCCGCAGCAGCACGGACAATATCGCGTGCGTGTTTCTTGGTACCGACAAACAGAACTTGTTTGCCGCTCGCTGTGACACTACTGATAAATGGTAGTGCTTTTTCTAATCCCTCAACAGTTTTCGTCAGATCAATGATGTGGCTATCCTGACGCTTACTATGAATATACGGCGCCATCTTTGGGTGCCAACGACTCGTTTTGTGTCCGAAATGGACACCGGCTTCGAGCAGNNATATCAACCTCTACGGCCATGATATTACTCCTTTTTCCTCGCCTATCGCTCTACTGAGTAGGAGTGTGCGACAGACTGTATCGTTATGATTTATTACTTTACTAGTATACCAAGAGACAGAGGTTTTGACAAGAGGTCATACATCTGCTAGGATAAGTAGTTATGAAAAGCAGTATTCACCCAC
>DDER01000025.1 GCA_002336735.1 Candidatus Saccharibacteria bacterium UBA1949
CCTCCGTGACAGGGAGGCGTGATAGACCAGCTTCACTACGAGCGCATTTTTCAAAACTCATTCGTATCATAGCAATAACTAGACCAAAATACAATAGAGGTCGTTTCTTTTTAACAGAGGAAATGCTACAATAAGAGAGTTCACCCCATGCCGTTGTAGCTCAGCTGGTAGAGCGACGCTTTCGTAAAGCGTAGGCCACCGGTTCAAGCCCGGTCAGCGGCTCCAGGAAATTATATGAAAGTAAAGCTACTCCATCATATTCAACAAGCTTTCGGCGACCGCGCTTTTGTTTTGCTTTTAGGGGGGATTGTGCTGATGAGCGTAGCCTATCTTTTGTCAGTAGTTTTATCAATGAGACCTACGGATACCCAGATATATACTCACTACACGGCATTTGGCGAGGCGCATTTTTTTAAAGGCAAGTGGTACTATATGATAAGTTTTATCATATTCGGAATCATGATGGTAGTGACACATACTGCTATTATGGTGCGACTTTATACGATAGATCGTCGACAGACGGCGCTTGTTTTTGGATGGATGACGCTGTTACTTTTCGTAGTAACATGGGCTTACACGCAAGCAGTTTTTGGTATCCCGCACTAAAAAGGCTATCGTTATATACGCTATGACAAAATATGATAACGAACTACCTCTCGGAAAGCGAACCCTCGCGTATCGTGTGTGGGAGATGGTGCCAGGGCTGCTAAGTTATGGCGCAGTTTTCTTGCTGATTGTATTATCACTGCTCAATCCTTTGTTCGCGGCGATTTACCTTTTGCTCATTATTGTGACGATGGCGGTCAAGGCTATTGGTATAGCGGTGCATACCATTGCCGGTCGCAATCTGTATGAACGCGCACAGGTAGTGGACTGGCATGAGCGTCTTGGGCACCTTGAAGAGCCGGCTCGTGCATACCAGCGACTCAATAAGGTGAGCTCAAATGAATTTGGTTATCGCACACATCTTCACAATCTTCATTCAATCATAAATGACGTCGCCTCTCATCCGAAGCCCTCTGATGTATATCACGTGGTTATCATTGCGACTTACAATGAATCATTTGAAATTTTGGACACCACTTTGCAGTCGCTTCTCTCAAGTACTTACGACAAGAATCGTATGATTATTGTTCTGACATATGAGGAGCGTGGTGGGCCGACTACTCATGCTGCCGCAAAAAAACTTCAGCAGAAGTACCATAGTTTTTTTCATAGCTTTTTACTCAATTGCCATCCTGAGGGGCTGCCCGATGAGGTCATAGGCAAGGGGCCAAATATTACACACGCCGGTTTCATGCTGAAGCAGTGGCTATACGATCAAAAGATTGCCTACAAAGATGTTATAGTTACGACGCTGGATAGCGATAATCGACCATACCCAACCTATTTCGATTATGTGGCGTACGAGTTTATTGTTCGACCAGACCGCAAGCAGCTTTCGTATCAACCAATAGCATTATATTTTGGCAATATTTGGGATGCACCTGCACCAATGCGAGTGATTGCAACCGGTAACTCGTTCTGGACGATCATTAGCAGTATGCGCCCCCACACGCTGCGCAACTTTGCAGCTCATTCGCAGCCTATGGATGCACTGGTTGAGATGAACTTTTGGAGTAAGCGCAGTATTGTCGAGGATGGGCATCAGTATTGGCGAAGTTATTTCCATTTTCACGGTAATTATGAGGTTGTGCCTATTCACGTGCCAATCTATCAGGATGCCGTCTTGGCCGCTACGCTCAAAAAGACGCTCGTTGCTCAGTTCAAGCAGCTGCGAAGATGGGGGTATGGGGCGTCTGATGTACCGTATGTTGCAACACGTGTGTTTTCTCGTCATAGTACGGTTCCAGTATTGCCAAGCATCGCTCGCCTTATCCGACTTGTTGATAGTCATGTGACTCTTGCCAGCACGGCGATACTTGTGACGGTTGGCGGCTGGGTCCCGCTGATACTCAGTCATGAGGCTGCAAGAGATATTGCTGCCCATCAGCTACCAGAAGTAGTAAGTATGATTCAGCGCATAGCAATGGTAGGTCTTTTTATTACAATTTTTCTTAGTATGAAGATGTTGCCTATGCGGCCAGCTCGCTACAAGCGTCATCGTACAGTTGGCATGGTGCTACAGTGGTTGTTGATGCCAGTTACGTCTATTATCTATAGTTCATTTGCATCATTCAATGCCCAGACGCATCTCCTCATTGGCAGGTACCTCGATACGTTTGACGTCACCGACAAGTCGACTATTACGTCAATTGACCTAGAGCGCCCCAAGAAAAAGAACGATCGTGGTAACAGATTTTAGAGCAGGTGGTGTCGAGCGGCATATTGAACTGCCGCAACTGCATCATATCGCTTTAGTGTGGTATGGGTTAAGTGGGCAATAATCGACGAGGTGACTAGCTCATCCTCACTGAAAGTGGCAATCTGCCTCTCTACGCTCTGAGCAAGCCAAATTGCCGTCTCTTTGCCTCTCTCTGGATCATGGCTAAAGCACTCTCCAATGCTGATAACAAGTCGCCCTAGATTGTACGGCCGAGGCGTAGTCTCTTTGCTGCTGTGTACGAGGTAATACTCATTGGGTCGAGGTGTTTCGTGGGTTGTAAAGACACTCTTACAATGCGCGCATTGTCGTCGTCGCCAAACGAGCGAAGTTTTTTTCTGCAAACGCGAATTCACAACATTAGTGTTCTGAGAGGTACACTTAATACAGATCATAGCTATATATTGACATATCCCTATTAAAAAAACCAGTGGATAAACAATCAATTGCAGTGGAAAAAACGTTAATACTTTAGTACAACGGAGTACCAAGTTGTTTATGTTGCCAAAAAAAGTTTGCGAAGAAATGTTTATGTACGCACAGTGCGCTTACGGACGTCTCTGATGGCTTGATTCCATGTTTCATTGTATTCAAAACCAAGCTTAAACTTAGAGAGGGCAGACTGTTTTTGGTGGTTAGTTTCGTTGACCATAATTACATATTAGCATAAGTACAACGATAAGTCAATACACGAGAATACTCTCAAATATACCAGTTATGATATATAACATCGACAATAGGCTCAATATAACGAGTGGATAACTTGTGGATTGCCGATAGTACGCATAGTGAGTCAACCAAATACGGCCAGCTATCAATAGGCATGAATAGAGTATTGTAGGTGCTAGTAGTCTTGCAAAGTAAAATACCCTGCTTTACGTAGGGTATTTTACTTTGGTGGGCGATATAGGATTCGAACCNNTCCGAATTTTGTCCATTTCTGGTGGGCGATATAGGATTCGAACCTATCACCTCGACAACGTCAATGTCGCGCTCTAGCCAAATGAGCTAATCGCCCGCATACTTTGATGCTAGAAGCTATGATAACAAACAGAGGAAAAGTTTGCAATAACAGAGGGAAATAGTGTATGATGAAAGCGAGCGATGAAAGAGCCTAACCACCTCTCGAGTTCCGTTGGTGCGGTCGCAGATGTACGATAACAAACGCGACAATAGTAATAGCCAAGGTGGAAC
>DDER01000043.1 GCA_002336735.1 Candidatus Saccharibacteria bacterium UBA1949
AAACTAGCACGGTGCCGAATTATAAGAGAAACCTCCGAATAGGAGGTTTTTCTTTATCTCTGACCAACTGCGGCGCAGGGATAACCTACTTTTCTTAATAGAAAAGGGTTTGCTGTTCGTATACAATAAAACCTATGACCAGTTTCGAAGAAACACGCACCATTATTAGACAAGACGTTGAGCGCACCCTCTTTGGCGATAACTCAGGTCATGGTATTGATCATATCGACCGAGTCTATGCGATGGCGATGAGGTTCGCTGATGAGCTGCCTGATGCCAATCGTAAAGTCTTAATGCTCACGGCTCTTTTGCACGATGTCGATGACTATAAGCTTGTCGGCAAGGAACAGGCTGAGAAGCTCTCAAACGCGACGGAAATCATGCAACGAGCGGGTATCGATGAGAGCATGCAGACGGCTATAAAAGGGGTTATCGCGAATATGGGCTACAGCAAGGCACTGCGTGGCGTCCGTCCGATCGCCCTCGAAGGAATGATCGTATCAGACGCAGACATGTGCGATGCAATCGGGGCGAGCGGAACTATTCGGTGCTTGCAGTATGCCTTGAGTGACAAAGGCTCGGGTGTTGTATTTGACCCGAATGTCTGGCCAAATGTCGATATCACCGCAGAACAATACAATAGTAGCGGCAACACGCACAGTACCGATAGCTTCGTAAACCATCACTTTGAAAAATTATTAAAGCTACCTACTATGATGATGACAGAGCCAGGCAAGCGCGAAGCCGTAGTGCGTGGCGATGTGATGGTGCAGTTCCTGGGGGCATATTTCAGAGAGCAAAACTTCCCAAAGTGGACTAAATTCTTGGATGCCTACCTCATATCTCTCCATGAAGTAGGAAAGAAATAAGTAACCCCGCCAATCGGCGGGATGCTACTGTGTGGCGGATTCTCGGATCTCGCAGGAAGCGGGAATCCTTTTGTGGTGGATTTATGATTTCGATAAATCAAACAGGTGCATGTATCAGTTTATAGCACAGGCGGTATAAATGCAACAGTTATTTAACCATAAAAATCTTTATTGTAACCATTGACACTATGAATTGTTTGTGCTAATATATATCACATACACATATCATATGTGAGGTAAAGCGAGGGTTTCGCGTGACACGACCGGTGTTTGCGCGGAACCTTTTAATATATAAGGAGTCATGACAATGGCAGGAACAGTAGCTGGCGGCAAAAAAGCCGCTGCAAAAAACTTAGCACGCGATCCACTCTTTTACGCCAAAATTGGTGCTAAGGGTGGTCGTCTCGGTCGTACGGGCGGATTTGCCGCTAACCCTGAGCTTGCTCGTATCGCAGGCCGCAAAGGTGGTACTATCTCTCGACGCGGCAAAGCGAAAAAGATTGCCGCCTAGGTGGCAATCCTGGCGTCTCGGCGTCATCAAAAAATCCTCGGATTTACGAGGATTTTTTGTTAATACGTCGTCGGATAAGGCGGCAATTTTTTGCATCATTAACCTGCCATTTTTGATTACAAGCGAGGCAATGGTATGAGGATGGTGCTGTCTGTAGGCCAGTGTTGGCGCAGGCGGGGCAGGTGCTGCGAGCGTGCAGCCAGGTACGGTACGTATCGAGCGTATCCTGAATAACTGCATCGCCAATAGAGACGTGGTAGTAACTGGCGAGATGTTGTGCCTTGGCCCAGGCTTGACGTTCCATGGTGATCAGTTCAATGTCTTTTTGGTATGTATGATGTTTCAGGATGCCGTGGCTTACTTCGTGGAGTACAAGTTGTTGGGCCTGAGGATCATGAGGGTCATACCAAACCGTCTGTGATGTGCCATCCCAATAAAATGTATCACCTACGACAAACTGAAAGTGTGAAAAATCATTTTCGAGTTTTACGATCAGCGAGGTAATCGACTGCATAATAGTAGCATCCATAGATGACTGCTTCTTCAGGGTGTTTAGCGCGTACAATGCGAGGCATAACAATATGTTCGGGCAAGTGCGTTTGTAATATTTCTTTAAGAAAGTTGGCATATCGATCAAAATACGTGCCGACACTGCCGCCTATAATAATGATTTCTGGTTGAAACGCCGGAATAATCACAAGAAAACCTCGACTCATGCGATCGGCAATCTGTCGCCATGTGCGAGAACTCGTGATGTCTTTGGCCATTTTTTTGTAAACGTCGACAATCGCTCGGCCGCTCGCAAATGATTCCCAGATGCGTACCGTACCATCATACTCAAGCGGCATACGTCCAACCTCGCTAAACCGCATGGCTTCATCGATGCGGCCATTCTCGATCAAACCAGCACCGATTCCAGTGCTAATTGTGATGTAAAGAGACGAAACAGGGGTATGTTCCAGCTCGCGTGTCTCGCCAAGGCCGGCCAGTTTGGCGTCATTTTCGATACAAACCGGTACACCTGGCAGCATATTTTCTAGCCGTCTGCCTAGATTGACATCTCTCCATAGCGGGAGATTGCCGCACCACTTTACGGTATTGTTTTTGACAACACCAGGTATGGCCAGGACGAAACAGTCAACTTTTTTGTCGCCGTAACGCTCACGTATGACTTGTTTGAGAGTCTTGATATATTCGGTAGGGTCTTGGGGTGTGGGGTATTTGAGAGATTCGCCCATCTTGCCATCACGTCCGAACGATGTGATTAGTGTTTTTGTACCACCGGTATCGATTGCTACTAACATACACTCTTAGTGTAGCACAAACAAATCTATGGCCGAGTCTTGCATTTCTGGCCGATTCACACTATAATATAGAAGACATATGACACTAGTTGTGAGAGAGGAATAAGTCTACACGTGACGAGCACGAGCCAGTCTGGATCTACCGTAGGGTTTGTTATTGTGGGCATATTGTTGACTGCTGCCTTGTTAGGGGGTATTTATGCTGTGCGCTACAACGGTTTTGGTCGGGTAGCTTGGCCAGGTAGCGCTCAGCAGACTGCCAAAAATGATGCTAAGACAAACCCCAATAAGCCACAGGCGACGCCCAAGAGTGCGTCGGAAAAGGCAAATAAATCTCAAGAAGCTGCTGAGCAACAAATTATCGCTACTCGTCAGGCCGAGGCGCTCCATAAGGCCGAGATGCAACGTCAAACCGCTTCACAAACTCAGGCCGACTCTCAAAGTGTCACGCCCTCAACACAGGTACCATCGGTTACTCCCTCGAATCAGTCAAGCAACCAAACTGCCTACGCAACCACGGGGGCGTCACTACCAGAAACTGGCCCTTCTGAGATGCTGGCGTCAGTCGTGGGTTTTGCGCTATTAGTTAGTGCTAGCGTAGCCTACTATCAGTCTTTGCGCGACATCCGTGGTTCTCTTTGACTTTTGGTCACCTCTAGCGTACAATAGGTAGTAATCTGGGAGTTTTATGCTTTTTTGCTATGCTTTCGATAATATTAATTTTAACAGAGAGGTCTTAATAGAGACTTATGGCAAAAGCCACACTAACAATGGACGACTTACTCGCAAGCGCGGGTGAAAATATTAAGCAATTGACTGTAGGAGAAATGGTCACGGGCTGCATTTTATCTGTCCGTAAGCATGAGGTGCTTGTCGATTTAGGGGCGCAGGGCATTGGCTATGTACCTCGTCGAGAAGTTGGTTTTTCTCGACAGCTCAATATCGGAGACGAAGTCACTGCAAGTATTGTCGATACGGAACTAGACAACGGTTATTCACTACTGTCACTGCGCAAAGCCGCCAAAGATCGTGGCTGGGAAGAGGTCAGCGCTAAGATGGATCGATCTGAGACGATTGAAGTCTCGCCTTACGATGCTAACAGAGGGGGCCTTCTGGTCGAGTACGAAGGTGTCCGTGGTTTTCTGCCTGTCTCCCAGCTCTCTGCCGAGCATTATCCACGAGTCGGTAGCGCTGACAAAGACGAGATCTTGCAGCGCCTCAATGCGCTTGTCGGGCAATCTATGAAGGTGCGCATTCTCGACTGTGACCGCAAGGCCAACAAGCTTATTTTTTCGGAAAAAGAAGCCATCAAGGATGGTCTCGCCGAGCGATTTGAAAAGCTCAAGATCGGTGATACGGTCACTGGCGTTGTCACTGGTGTTGTAGATTTTGGAGTGTTCGTCAATGTTGAAGGCATCGAGGGTCTGATCCATATCTCAGAGATCAGCTGGGAGCGAGTCAACAATCCCAATGATTATGTCAAAATTGGCCAGTCGGTTGAAGCCAAGATTATTTCAATCGACAAGGAACGTCTGAGTCTCAGTATGAAACAGTTAACCAAGGATCCATGGCTTGATGAGGTCGAAGCCTTTCAGCCGAGCGCTGAGGTAGAAGGCACTGTAACACGCATCACGCCGTTTGGGGCTTTTGTCCAGATTAGCCCTGCAGTCGAGGCTCTCGTGCACATTAGTGAGCTCGGTGGTGGCAATGATGTAGATCCCGAGAAAGTCTTTACGCTCAATGAGCGCAAGCAATTTGTCATTCTTGAGGTTGACAAAGAAAATCGCAAAATTTCCTTGACGCTTGCTGGCAAAAAGAAAAATAAATCGTGACTATGTAATACGTCCGAGAGAAACGGCCGTTTGTTGCGGCAGAAAGGAGCAAAAAGATGAGTCAACCAGAAAAAATACTCTCTATCGCTGACTCTATCACTGTAGGCGAGCTTGCCGAAACGCTCAATCTGCCAGTGACCAATCTGGTGGGAGAGCTATTTAAAAATGGCATTGTTGCGACAATCAATCAACGGATTGATTTCGAGACGGCACAAATCATTGTCGAAGAACTGGGCCTTGACGTTGCGCTTTCGCGTCGAGCAGCTGCTGTGAGCGTGGAGAGAACGCTGCATGCTCCCTCAGATCAAGCAGTCGAGCGTCCCCCGATAGTCGCTGTTATGGGACATGTTGATCACGGCAAGACGAGTCTGCTTGATGCAATTCTCGATAAAAAAACTGTCGACGATGAGGCAGGTGGTATTACGCAGCACATCAGTGCCTACCAAACAATTCGTAATGGACGTCCTGTCACACTTCTCGATACTCCTGGGCATGAAGCCTTTGCTGCGCTTAGGCAGCATGGTGCGGTACTGACTGATGTGGTTGTGATCGTCGTTGCCGCAGACGATGGAGTCAAGCCGCAGACGATCGAAGCAATTCGTTTTGCACGCAATGCTAATGCCAAAATTGTTGTGGCGATCAACAAAATCGACAAAGAGGCCGCCAATCCCGGTATGGTGATGGGGCAGCTTGCCGAGCATCAAGTTATTGCTGACGCTCAGGGCTGGGGCGGCGACGTACCCATGGTCAATGTCAGTGCCAAAACAGGACAGGGCATCGAAGAATTACTCGACACTGTACTACTTGTTGCTGATATGGAAGAACTAAAGGCAGATATTGATATTCCCGCTGAAGGCCTTGTGATTGAAGCGCACATGGAAAAAGGCCGCGGTTCAGTAGTTAACCTCTTGGTTGAACAGGGAGAGTTACGACCAGGTCATTTTCTTGTGGCCGGTACGTCATACGGCAAGGTCCGTACTCTGAGTGATTTTCGAGGCGTCACCCTCAAGCAAGCTGGTCCTTCGACCCCTGTGACGGTCACGGGTTTTAAAGAATTGCCACAGTTCGGTGATATTTTTACGATCGTCAAGAGTGAAAAACAAGCTCGCCTCGTAACGGAACGCACTCGCACCGAGCGTGAACGAAGTGCCGCTAGCACCAATGTCACCGGGGCAGATCTGTTGAAGATGATGACACAGAAGCATGATTCTCAGGATCTTAATGTCGTTGTTAAGGCCGATGTCCAGGGTTCGCTGACATCAGTGATGGATAGCCTCAGGCTTGTTGATACTGGGGGTGAGATAACCCTGCGAATTGTCAAGAGCGGGGTAGGCAATATCTCAGAGACTGACGTACGCTTGGCTGAAAGTAGTGGAGCGGTCATTTATGGGTTTAATATCGATCTGCCCCCACCAGTCAAACGTTTGGCAATGCGCGATAAAGTCCCAATACGTCTTTATAAAGTCATCTATGAGCTGCTCGACGATGCCCGGAGTAGCATGGAAGCGATGCTTGCCCCAGAGGTCGTCGAAAATACAGTCGGTGTTCTTGAAATCAAAGGCGTTTTTCGTACGATGAAAGAAGAAATCATTGCTGGTGGTGAGGTCAAAAGCGGAAAGGTGATGCCGCATATCCTCGTGCGCGCCAAACGCGGCGATACATTACTTGCCGAGGCCGAAGTGACAAGTGTGCAGCGCCAACAAGCTGAGGCTAAAGAGGTTTTCGAAGGTGAAATGTGTGGCCTCAGTCTGAAGACAGCCAAGAAACTTCAGCTCGAGATCGGTGATCGGCTAGAATTCTTCACTCGTGAGATCGTCAAACGTACTCTCTAACAAATTTTCCCCCAAACCATCTATAATTACTCCGAACAAGCAGGCCAAAGCGCTTGCTTTTTCTATATATTTGTGCTACAATGGTAATATTAAGCATAAGCAAGGTTCATACCCACCACTATGAGCGAAACAGCATCTCATCTAAGTGAAGCAACTAATCAGAAAATAGAGAGTATTGCATTTTCAAGATATGCTGAGTCGGGAAGTGACGTCATACACAATGCCCTCGCAGCGCTCATTGATGCGCAGACTTCTGTGGCAATTCATGAAAAAGGCGAGTTGACTGACTATTCGCTCGACGACGATTTGGATAGTGCGATACGCCGTGAAAAAACTACCCGGGCACAAGTTGATGCATTACTCACACTACCACACACTCAGGCTCTGCTGCAGGCATGGAAAAATTTTACAGATGACGGCATGGACGCACAGCAAATCGCGGCCAAGCTCGATGATCCTAACTCATCAATCTCGCGCGATAGGTTGCGGGGTAATTTACAAATGTTATATAAGACAGTTCAGGATAGCGATGTTCCAACTGAATATAAAGACATTTTTCGGCCAAAGCAAGGAAATACTGTCTCATCTGAGGAGTTGGCTGAAGCGCTGCAGGCTTTGTCTCAATTACAGCATATGTCGGAGGCATACGACACAAGTTCTTATGTCCTGCCTATCACTGAGGAGGACATACCAGGGGCAAAAAGCGATCAACGGGGCGGTCAAGAAGAAACTACTAGGACCAAAAGTGGTGCCTCAGTGCCACCTATTAGCGAGGCAGACATCGAGGTATGGCAGCGTACTCCAAAGGTTGCAACCTTCGAGGATTTAGATGACAAGCAAACACCAAAACCTGAGAATCCTTGGGCCTATACGCCTCCGATCGCCACACTTGAGGATCAACCTCAGGTGGTAGAGAAGCATCCAAAGCCGGAATCAAATGACGATCAGTTTGCTGATCGTGAATATCCCGAGGAAGCAGCGCTCGAACTGGCCAGGGTGACGTCTGCCAAGCGTGATGCTTTCGTCGCAAAAGCCCTTGGGCCGGCATTTGGCCGCAGTAGGGATGCTCTAGCGCAAAAGTTTGAAGATGCAAATAATGAGTATCTCGGGAAATTACGCGAGTATTTTGCGTTTATGATGGACAATACGTCTGACATGGAAACATCTGAGCAGGCGGCGGAGTACCTCGAGAAGCTCGTGAACCTAGAGTCGGAAGATGAAGACACGTTACAACATGCAATGATGATTGAACAGGGTGGAACCAGGGCTAAACTAATGGCCAAATTTGCCGGACTGAGCAAAAAAGGCAAGATATTGGTATCCGCTGGCGCGGGTCTGGCCCTCGCTGGTGGTGGTGCGGCGCTTGGTCTGGCCGCGGGCGCGGTCGGTTTTGGAGCGGGTATCGGTCTCGCTGGTGCGTCGATCTCGCGATTCACGCGCGGATACCTGACGACATTATCGAGTATTTATGCACGTAAAGAAACGCCGAAATTTAAAATATCAGACGAGATGAAGGCTGGTAAATCGGCTCACAACGGCCATTTTCGCGATATGGCGGCAGAGCATATTGGAGCTATCTCGTGGGCGCGTCTCAATGAGACCGAAAAAACACGTAAGCGAGCTGTTATCGGCGGCATGGGAGCGGTTGCCCTGGGTGGCGCATTTGGGACAGCCATAGCGGTTGCAGACCACACCGATTTTGGTCATGCGGGGCTAGGCCACGCGTATGACTGGATACATGACAAGTTTAGTGATCTTCCTTCGATCGGAGAAGGCGATGCAGCCAATCACGATACGATAGCTGCTCACAATGCACATAACGCACACGAACAGCATATGATGCATCTTGATCATGAGGCCCATACCAATCATCAATTGCATATGGAACATGCGGGGCGTACTCCTACGCTTGATACGCTACCAGCACGTGCGCACATCGCGCATCCTGGCGAAGGCTGGGGAAGCCAGCTCCGTCAGATGGGTTTTAGTAAGTCAGAAGTACCCGGGATTCTCGATAAGTTAAAACACGTCACTGACCCAGAGCTAAAAAAGGCTATCTATATCCAAAATGGTGAGCCTCGCATCGCGCTCCGTGCGAATACACGGTTTAGTGATCGTATGCTACAATCTATCTTAGACCTACGTAATAAATAGTCGAGAAGGGAATATACGATGTTTCAGATAGATGACACGTTTTTGCAGGAAGTAGGATTAGGTGCACTACCTGCTGAGCAGAAACAAGCATTTTTGGCGTATTTTAGAGAGCAGCTTGAGCTGCGTGTTGGGACTAAACTATCCGAAGGTCTCAGTGACGAACAATTAGCTGAGTTCGAAGCATTTATGGAGCGAGATGAAACGCGGGTCGATGAGTGGGTCGCTAGGTATGCGCCAGAGTATGCGAGCGATACGATCTATCAGCAACTCAAAACTAGTGCGCCTGCGGGCACCCCTGATCTCGTCGTTCTGGCTGAGTACGCTTCTCTCAAATGGCTCGGGCTGAATCGTCCTGACTACCGTGATGTCGTAGGGGCTGTGATGAAGGAACTTCGAGATGAGACGGCAGCCAACAAAGACGCTATCCTCGCCACCGAATAATAATCATCTTCATCGATAATAAACTGCATCAAGGAGACTCCTTAATGCAGTTTATTGGGGTGAGTAGCCGTGGAAAAATGCTTGGGCAGACATGCTTTTGCCGCTGGGGGCAATAAGCTCGTCGATCGACAGATAAGCGCCATCTTGGCAGATAATATCACATGCCGACGAGGGCGTATTGGTAACATGTGTGCGGGTGACGATGATCGAATGTCCATTAATTTCGAGTTTTGACTTGGGGAAACCGAGGTGAGCACGAACGCGAGCGTCAGCTTGGCGGGCCGTGTAGCGCATTGGATCGAGGAGAGCATCAGATTTTTGAAGAAGATGACAATATGTCGCCGCTGAATCATCCTGCGGTGTTGGGTGGGCTGTACCATCGAGAATGTCAGGGAGGTATTCGAGCAAGAGTGGTATGCTGACGTCTATAATCCGATGATAGAGATCAAATTTGGTTTCAGTGCCAGAGAGATTGATACGAGTTTGGGCGTAGATAGGACCGGCATCCATACCTGCGGTCAACTGCATAATTGAGACCCCTGTTGCTGAGTCAAGATTGAGAATCGCAGATTCAATAGGGGTGGGGCCGCGATACAAAGGTAATAACGATGGGTGGATATTGATAATACCGAGCGGAAATATATCAATAATCGATTGAGGTATGATCTGTCCGTATGCAACCAATATAGCGGCGTCGGCACGAATTGCACGCAAAGTATCGGCGAGATCGGCGCACTTGGCGGGGAGATACACCGGAATATTGTGTTCGGCCGCTACTTCTGCAACCTCTAAGGGGCGTTTTTTGCGTGAACGTTCCTCGCTGTGGTGAGAGACAACTGCTGCTATGTGATATCCGTGCTCAATGAGCGCACCAAGAAACGGCGCGTCAGTACGAGCGAGGCCGCTGACGAGGCGCTCATTCCCAAAGAATACGAGAGTCTTTGACGTGAGCGGCATAGTCAAGAGGTTTCAGCTCGCCTTTCGTATCGAGCTTAAAAAATGCATCAGATTGTTGTTTGATGTGGTCAACATAGAGAATGCCATTTGTATGATCAATTTCATGCTGAATAACGCGCGCCAAAAAACCAGTGGCCTTAAATCTGAGCTCATTTCCACTAATATCAAGAGCCCGAACTCTTATTTTGTTCGCTCGCGGCACTCGTCCATATATCCCGCCGCCAACACTTAGGCAGCCTTCGTAGTCTGATACTATGGCGCCCTCGAGCTTGATAATCTCAGGGTTAATGAGGGCGGTAAAATCTTGTGTCGTCTTGTGATCGAAATCGTTGCGAATAATAATAATACGCTCAAGACGGTCGATCTGGACAGCTGCTAGGGCGGCGCTAATTTCGTGAGAGCGAGAGTTTTCCCAGTCGAGACTTGCGCTCACCATATCGTCGACGAGTTTTTTGGCGGCATCGTCAACGACAAATATACGACGTGATTTTTGTCGTAAGTGAGGGTGGGGTAGAGTGATGATTGCCTCTTTTTTCATCAAACGTATTATAACAGATATTGGGAGCTTACAATAAACTCTGGGGGTCAAGCTCGATCTGCCAATGTCCTGTGGGTACATGATTGTTGGCTATCGTGAGTAGTGTCGCGCGCGTAGTAGATTTTATGATAATTTGCCAGCGGTATGTATTATGCTGACGTTCGTAAAATGCTGGTGTTGGTCCCAGGATTGTCACCTGTTCGGCAAAATGCTGAATAATGTTCTTTGCGACAAGTTGAGCATTGCGAATGGCGGCCGCCT
This sequence comes from Candidatus Saccharibacteria bacterium UBA1949, assembly GCA_002336735.1. Classification (GTDB taxonomy): domain Bacteria; phylum Patescibacteriota; class Saccharimonadia; order Saccharimonadales; family Saccharimonadaceae; genus Saccharimonas. The sequence goes on from DDER01000043.1 coordinate 10,700, forward strand.
CAGTTTTGTAGAGGCACGTAAGTTTGAGGAGATATCGAAAAGGTGGAAATAAGCCGCGATGACGTTCACGAATGGCCGCAGCGTAGAAGCTACCGTAGTCTTGATGAATACCGGCAGTAATGGCTGGGTGGTTAGGCTGATAAGTCTGGATGATGACTTGTGTTGCTGCGGTATTGCGACCGACGCGACCGACAGTCTGGGCGGTGAGTTGGAATACACGCTCACTGGCGCTGAAGTCGGGCAGGCTCAGACCAGCATCTGCCTGAACAATTGCCACCAGACGGAGGTGGGGCAGATCAAGACCTTTGGCGACAACTTGCGTGCCTATAATGATATCGATCGTGCCATTGTATAGCTCACTATATCGCGCATCTACTGTGCTAACCGCATCGACATCGCCATCAAAACGAGCAATTGTCTTTTCGGGATATAGGTGTCGTAGCTCGGCTTCAATACGTTTAGTCCCGATACCCTTGTGAATAATATCGACGCTGTGACAGTCTGGGCATTGTGTTGGTATGCGTTCGCTAATGCCACAGATATGACAATGGAGATGGTGTCTATCGGCATGGAGAGTGTAAGGCACGAAACAGCGCGGGCAAGCAGCTGACCAGCTGCACATTTCGCAAAGCGTTGTCGACGCGCTGCCGCGACGATTGTGAAAAAATAATACCTGTCCACCAGCTGCTAATGTGGATGATGTTGCCTCTAATAGTACTGTCGAAAGAAAGGAGTGCTTGCTGAAATACTGTTTTTTGGACATGTCTACAATTGTGATAGCTGGAGACTGGATGTCAGGGACCGCACGCTCAGCAATACGAACAATAGGACGGTGGGTATGCTGTGCAAAATAATAATCCGTAATAGAAGGAGTGGCACTGCCTAGGACGAGTTTTATCCTGAGATTGCGAGCTACATGGCCGGCGACTCGTTGGGTAAGGTAGCGCGGTGATTGTTCCTGCTGATAGCTTGGCTCCTGGCACTCATCAATAACAATCAAGCCAAGTGAGGCTACGGGCAAAAAAAGAGCTGAACGAGGGCCGATGATGACACAGGGCGACCTAGTGAGTAATATTTGTCGCCAGATGCGATGGCGTTCGGCTTCTGTTTGGCGAGAATGTGTCACATAAACATTTGGGAAACAGTGGATAAAGTCATCAACCAACTGGGAGGTTAGGGCAATCTCTGGAACGAGGAGTATGACAGAGTGGCCAGACTCTATCTGTTCGCGAGCAAGCTCCCGATAGATAGCTGTTTTGCCGGAGCCGGTGACACCATGAAGCAAGATAGTGCCGGGTGAGGCAGCGTGGATTTCCTGGATCGCGCGTACCTGATGAGGATTGAGTAAAAAATGTGTTCGGATACGGATGGGCTGCGTATCTACAGTCTGCCGCGGGCGGCGTATTTTTTCGAGACCGCGAGGTAGTAAGGTCTGTAGTACAGTCGCAAGCGGCGTAGCGTAGTATTGGCTCATCCAGCGAGCTGTCGTAACGAGATGATGAGGGAGGGGTGTTGGGTAGAGCGTCAGGGTAATAGACTTAGTGTCATAAGTCGGCTTATGGGCATGTGCCATGATCACGCCTATATACGCTTGCTTGCCAATTGGTACTTTGACGATATGCCCAACCGAAAGAGCCGTGGTGCTGTGGTATGTCAGGGTGTCGACGCCAGCACGAAAAATTTTCATCGGAGCCACCTCGTAGTAGTGCATATGACCTATTATACTGCTAAACTAAAACTATGTATTTTGAAGATAGGGCAGAGGCTGGTCGATTGCTCGCAGCGCGGCTTGTTCACCAGTATCGTTATGAAGATTGCGCGGTGATCGCACTCAGTGACGGGGCGGTGTTGGTTGCCGAACAAATCGCGATCCACTTACACTGCGTGTTAATGATGCTCATGATAGAAAGTATTGCAGTTCCAGGTGAATCGGTGGATTTTGGAGCTGTTGCACAGACTGGTATATTTAGTCACAATGGGCTGCTGAGCGCTGGGGAGCTAGAAGGCTATGAGCGTGAATATCATGGCTATTTCGAAGAAGAAAAACGCCATGCTTTCCAGCGCATTAACCGCTTGCTTGGCGATGGAGGTGTGGTTGACGATGAGCTTGTACGTGATCGAGTTGTTATCTTGGTATCCGATGGATTCGAGGACGGCCTTTCCCTGGGAGTGGCCATGGACTTCCTGAAACCGTTGTCTATCAAGCGCCTAGTAGTCGCAGCCCCAATTGCGAGTATAGCTGCGGTGGATCGATTGCATATCCTTGCCGATGAACTTCATATCCTAGATGTGAAAGACAATTTCATGGGAACTAATCACTATTATGACAACAATACTATCCCAAGCCATGATGAGACAATTGCTAAAATTAATCAGATAGTTCTGAATTGGGTCCGATAGGGCTTGCAATATATGGTCGAAAAAGTGTAGAATAAAAAGCAACAGGTTACTGCCTAATGTGAAGAAAAGGGAGAAATGTTAGACGTTTTTATTACATCTCGGGTGCGACGAAAAATCGTAGTTGTGTATGCGAAATATCCTGACTTTCACACCCATGTTCGTGGTCTTGCAAAACTTATTAAAGAAGATCCGGGTAATATTCAGCGTGAGCTTAAGCGCCTCGAAAAAGTTGGTTTTTTGCTGAGCGAAAAACAAGGTAATACCAAAATTTATTCTACAAACAAGCAATTTCCTATTTTTAAGGAGCTGCAAAGTATTGTGATTAAGTCACAGCAGCAATCGAGCGCTGGTCGACCAAAACGTACCACTACTGATCTTTAGAGTATGACACTATTTGAACAAATTCTTGAGGCTCGCGGCCTTGCCGGTGGGGTGCGAGATGACTTTTTGAGTCCGTTGTATAGTCATAGCTACGATCCCTTCTTGTTACCAGATATGGCACAGGCAGTCGAACGGCTTGAGCATGCAAAGAACCGCGACGAGTCTATCATGATATATGGCGACTATGATATCGATGGCCTGACGGCTACTGCGTTACTTCTCGACGCGTTCGAAAGTTTTGGATTTAGGCATGTTAATGCCTTTTTGCCTAACCGTTTTGTCGAAGGCTATGGACTGACGGTGTCGGCGGTTGAGCAGATAGCTGCAACAGGCGTGACATTGATTATAACGGTAGATTGTGGCAGTCTCAGCGAACAAGAGATCAAAAGAGCTGCGGAACTTGGTGTCGATGTCATTGTTACGGACCATCACAATGTCGCTCCTGTGCGGCCACCGGCCATTGCAGTGATCAACCCAAAACGACTCCTTGTCGATTATCCCGAGCAATATGCAAACTATCGGCTTATAGGTCCCAAAAAGCTCTATCCATTTTTGGACCTGCCGGGCGTGGGTGTCGCTTTCAAATTGGTGCAGGCACTACAGACTCGACTAAATGGGCTGCCGGATGGGCAAGAGAAGTGGCTGCTTGATCTGGTCGGTCTCGGCACAGTCTGCGACGTTGTCAATCTCGTAGACGAAAATCGTATGCATGTGTATTGGGGTTTGCGGGTGCTTGCAAAAACTCGCCGCCCAGGACTGAGGGCGCTACTGGCAGTATCTCGCGTAGAGCCGAACCGCATTACTGCGCGTAGTCTTGGATTTGGGCTAGGGCCACGTATGAATGCTGCTGGCAGATTGGAAACGGCACAATGCGCGCTTGATATGCTGCGAGCCCGCGATAATACCGTTGCCTTAGACAAGGCTGAGCAACTTGATACAATGAATTTGCAGCGACGAGCAGATCAGAAAAAGATTCTTAGTGACGCTAAGCAGCAGGCAGAACGCTATCGCCATCATAATGTCTTAGTGGTGAGCGCACCTGGCTGGAGTCACGGTATTATTGGTATCGTCGCGGCAAATCTGCTGGAATTGTATCAAAAACCAACCTTTGTTCTTGAGGAAATGGGCGATGAGAGTAAAGGATCGGCTCGTAGCTATGGTGATTTCAGTGTGGCAGATGCTATTCGAGTTAGTGATGATCTTATTACAAAAGGGGGCGGTCATAAATTTGCGGCTGGCGTTACGTTGCCTACCGCGAATATTGATGCCTTTCGTCAGCGTGTTAATGAGTATTTCTTGTCACTCAATTTGCGGCCGCAGCCGCTGCTCTTGTTGTCAAGTGCCGATGTGGCGATCAGCGATTTTTCTGAAATCAACGAACAGCTTATTGCTGAGCTTGCGACGCTTGAACCCTATGGCAGCGGTAATCCGGAGGTGATAGTACGCATCGATAAGACAGTAGTATCGCACGTACGCCGCATGGGGGATGAACGGCAACATCTCAAACTGGGGGTACGAGATAGCGCAGGGCGTGAAATAGAATTGTTAGCATTTTCGGCACCAGCCCAGTGGTTCGTTGAGCCAGGAGAGCGTGTTACTGTATGGTTTACTCCTACTCTTAACGAATGGCAGGGACGATCTACGGTCGAGGGTAGATTGACTCGTCTCGAACTATTCGAATAAAATAAGAGGGTTGCACTAACTACTGACATCTGTTACAATCAACACATATGGTACAAGTTACACGAAAAGACGAACGCGAAGCGAACGAGAACATCATCCGTCGCTTTAACCGTAAGGTGCTGCAAAGTGGTGTCTTGGCAGAAGCCAAAGCCTCGATGCGATTTAGTAAGCCTCTGAGCAAAGTTGAGCGTCGTGCAAAAGCGATTATTCGCCGTGAGCGCAAAGCTGATAAACTAGCAAAAGCTCGCCTGGGAGTTCGCTAACAAGTGGCGCTCAAAGAGCGTATTGCTGACGAAATGAAAGCCGCCTTACTTGGCGGCAATCGTTTTGAGGGTGAGCTGCTGCGCAATCTAAGGGCGGCTATCTTGGACGAAGAAGTTGCTACTGGCAAGCGAGACGAAGGTCTTGGCGATGATTCGATTCAGACCGTTATCGCTCGCGAGGTTAAGAAGCGACAAGAAAGTGCTCGATTGTATCGCGAGAACAATCGCCCCGAACTCGCAGAACCTGAGGAACAAGAAGCCCAAGTATTACGACGCTACCTACCGGCGCAGATGAGTGAAGATGAGGTCGCTGCGCTTGTGGAGGCAGAGATTGCCACATTGTCCAACGATGGCTCACCGGCTATAGGGAAAGTGATTAGTGCTGTCAAGTCTAAGGTGGGTACTGGGGCTGACGGAGCGACTATCGCCAGAATAGCCAAAGAAAAACTGAAGATCTAGGAGAAGATGCGGCATGGATAAAACTCACGATAGTGTTAAACTTGCAAAAATCATGAAGCGCAACGGTATTGCTGGTCTTGTCATAATGATGGTCTTGCCGATTTGTGTAGAATATTTTCGTTCGACGCCAGGGCTTTACTACGCACTCATGGTTGGCGCAATCGCTGGTGTACAGTTAGGTATTGGTGTTTGGGTGCTTAGTCAGAAACGAGGATCACGTTTATGATCTTGCTATTTGGTCCAACCGGCGCGGGTAAAAGCATGCAGGGACAAATGCTGGCTGTGCGGCAGGGGTGGAAGTGGCTATCGACTGGCGAGATGTTACGGGAAAGCCGTGATCCAGCAGTCACTGCATTGCTAAAAGCCGGTGAATTAGTGGGTGACGAATTAACATACGATGTGTTCGAGGGCGCTGTTCAGGAGGCCCGTAATCACAAATACCCGAATATTATTGTCGATGGATTTCCTCGCACCAAGCAGCAGGCAGCGTGGCTGGCTGATTATATGCAAGCCATGAATGAGAAAATTGATGTCGTGATTGTCCTCGAGGTGCCAGAGGCGGAAATCATGCAGCGTCTTGAGAAGCGTCATCGTATGGAAGATACGCCGGAAACGATTGCCAAGCGTATGGCAATTTATCGCCAAAAGATGTATCCGGTTCTCGGGTTATTCGCAGAAGATGGTGTTAAAATCATTCATCTTGATGGCACAGGTACGGCAGGTGAAGTACACGATCGCATCTACGAAGAGGTGATGCAGGCATGCATGCGCTCATAACTGGTGAAAAAACTTCAAAACAGATTGAGGCGATGCGTACCGGAGGGCGAATCATTGCAATGATTTTTGATGAGATTCGTCAGTTCGTTCATGCAGATATGACCGAAAAAGACATCGATAGGTATGTGGCGACACGTATTATGCATTATGGCGCCACACCAACTTACAAAGAGCCCAAGGTTAATTTCCCGGGTGTTATCTGTATATCGACAAATGATCAGGTGGTGCATGGCGTACCCACCGACTATGTTCTGCAGCGCGGCGATGTCGTGAGTTTTGACATGGTCATTACCTATGACGGCATGAAGACAGATAGTGGCTTCACGCTAGTAGTCGATGATGAGCCAAGGGGCGCAGTGAAGCATCTGATCAATACTACAGAACGAGCGTTGTTTGCTGGTATTGATGCAATCAAGGGACCGGTGATGACTGGTGATATTTCTGCAGCGATCGAAAAGATTTTGCGAGCGGGCAAACTCGGTATTGTGCGTGAGTTGGTAGGGCATGGCGTGGGCTTTGACATGCACATGCCGCCAGATGTGCCAAATTATGGACAGCGAGGCAAGGGTGTGTTGTTGCAGCCGGGCGATACCATTGCGATTGAACCAATCACGACCCTAGGGTCGGAAAAAATCTACGAGCTCGACGACGGCTGGACGATTGCCACCCGCGATGGTAGCCTGAGTGCCTACGCAGAACATACGGTGCTAGTTACAGAGTATGGAGCAGAGATACTGACGATAGCGTAGAGGTGATAAGCCTAGTATCGGTGCGTTCATCTCTAAAAAAGCACCATCAATGATCATGTCGGCTCTGAGATTGAGTCGTCATCAACCACAAATCTATTCAAATGTCGTCATAAGCGCTATACTAAAGAGTATGCAAGAAAACTCTCGATATGCAGTCGGTATTGATATCGGTACCACCACGATCCGTGCCGTGGTCGGTCATATTGATCCGGCGACCAGCACACCAACAGTTGTAGGTGTCGGCAAAGCCCAAAATACCGGTATGCGTAAAGGCACGGTCGTAAACCTTGCAGGCCCGGCACACGCCATTGACGAGGCATTAGGCGAAGCGGAGCGTATGAGTGGCTATGAGGTAAATGCCGCGACCGTGAGTATTAACGGTTCTCATATTGTCAGCACAAAAGCAGATGGCATGATTGCGGTCGGTATGGCCGACCATGAGATCGTTGACGAGGATCTCGCTCGTATTGAAGAAGTTGCGACCGTTGGTAAGATTCCTGCTAATCGGGAAATTCTCGAGGTCGTGCCCTTTAGCTACACGCTCGATGGCCAGGGCGGTATCAAGGATCCGCTGGGTATGACCGGAACGCGGCTCGAGATTACGGCAAATGTTGTCTCAGCAATGGCGCCGTATGTTGCTAGTTTGCAAAAGACTACCGAAATGGCGACTGTAAGTCCATCTGCGTTGATCCCGGCGGTAATGGCGAGCGCCAAGGCCGTCGTCCAAGAGAGCCAGATTGAAAGCGGCGTAGCGGTTGTCGATTTGGGCGGTGCGACAACGGGTGTCGCGGTGTTTGAAGAAGGTGATTTGCAATATGTCGGCGTCGTGCCAGTCGGTGGCGCAGCGATTACCAATGATTTGGCGATTGGCCTCAAGACCGATCCTGAAATTGCCGAGAAAGTGAAAATAGCGCACGCCTCGGCTGTGGCGCGCAAAGAAGCTGAAGGCATTAGCGTCAAGCATGACGGCGAAATTTATTCATTTAGCACCAGTGATATCGACGAGATCGTTGAAGCGCGGCTAGAAGAAATTTTTGAAGCAGTGCAACATGAACTCAAAAAAGCTGGTCGCGCAGGCCAGCTGCCAAGCGGTGTTATTTTGACGGGCGGTTCAGCGAACATCAAGCATATCGCCAACTATGCTAAGGATCAGCTCGGACTTGCGGTGCGTATCGGCAAGCCAGGTGGCTTTGGCGGCGTGGCCGATGGACTTGATACTCCTGAGTTTGCCGCTGCTGTAGGGTTGATGCTTATCGACGCAGAGAGTGCACCTGGCGTAGCAAATCATGGCGGCAAAGCGCGTTCATCCGCAAAGAAAACTGCATCTCAAGCGAGGGGCATTCTCAGAGGCATCCTCGGTAGATTTAAGGCATAGCCATCTATTGTCGACTGAACAAAAATGGTATACTAGAGTAAGATTAGTATTCAATGTGTCAAAAAAGGGGAACAAGTAGTCTTATGCCGGAAGTAAAACCAAGCGAAATCCAGACCTTTGCAAGCATCAAAGTTGTTGGTGTTGGTGGCGCTGGCGGTAGTGCTGTTAATCGCATGAAGGACGCTGGTCTTGTCGGTGTTCAGTTCATCGCCATGAATACCGATGCCCAGGCACTCCATAATTCTAAAGCTGATATCAAAATTCACCTCGGCCACAACACGACAAATGGTCTCGGTGCCGGGGCAGATCCTTCAGTTGGCGAGGCGGCAGCCCAGGAGTCAATCGATGAGATTCGCGAAGCGCTAACTGGCGCCGACATGGTATTTGTTACTATCGGTGCGGGTGGTGGCACCGGTTCTGGCGCGGGTCATGTCGTTGCACAGGTTGCTCGGGAGCTCGGTATTTTGACGGTTGGCGTGGCCACAAAGCCATTTAGTTTTGAAGGCGAAAAACGTCGTACTAACGCTGAATGGGCGGTGGCGCAGCTTGGCCTTCAGGTCGATACGCTGATCACCATTCCAAACGATCGTCTGCTGCAAACAATCGACCGACGCACGCCGCTGCTTGAGACATTCAAAATCGCCGACGATGTCTTGCGTCAAGGCGTGCAGGGTATCTCTGAACTTATTACCGAACATGGCTTGATCAATCTCGACTTTGCTGACGTCAAAGCCATTATGAGCAATGCCGGATCAGCGCTTATGGGCATTGGTCGTGCTAGTGGTGACAACCGTGCTGCCCAGGCCGCACAGCAAGCCATTGAGTCGCCGCTAATCGAAGTTTCAATCGATGGTGCAAAGGGCGTACTCTTCAACGTTACTGGCGGCTATGACATGAGCATGAGCGAGATCCAAGAGGCAGCTGAAATTATCACCAGCGCAGTCAGTCCAGATGCCAACATTATTTTTGGTGCAACGCTCAAGCCAGACCTTGAGGACGAACTGATCATCACGGTTATTGCGACAGGGTTTGACAGCGCATATTTCCATGAGCAGGCAGCCGAACTAGAAAAGCCATCTAGCCTCGAGTCTCGCGACAATGTCGATCGTGCCGTTGATGCGATTGATATGGATCTGAATCATACCGATGCCGCCGAGCACTTTGCAAGCGAAACTACGGGTGATATCTGGAACCATGCCGAGAAAGACGACGACGATGACACGCCGGCGTTTCTCCGCCGCCGGAAGAAAAAACACTCAGAAGAATCTTAGGAGGGGCGGCGAGCATGGCGCAAAATTACAAAATTGGTGACAGCCGCGTCCTAGAGTCGCGCGAGTCGGCGGATGGCATTGCAATTCGTCGTCGCCGCGAAACAATGGATGGCAAACATCGATTTACCACTTATGAACGTATCGAGCATCCACACCTTGCAGTGATCAAAAAGGATGGCGCCCGAGAACTGTTTGACCGTGAAAAGCTTGCCACAGCGATTCGCCGTTCAGTCGGTAAATTTTTCAAATCCGAAGTCGAAATAGAAAATATCATCAACAATGTCGAAGAACGCCTGTACGAGCTTGGCGAAAGCGAGGTAGTCTCGCACCAGATTGGTGAGCTAGTACTCGACGAGTTAGCTGCCTGCAACGAAGTCGCCTACGTACGGTTCGCTAGCGTGTTTCATAAGTTTGAGACGCTTGATGATTTTGTGAAGATTCTCAAGCAGCGCGACGAAAGCAAGAGGAGTCTTTAGGATGCGCGTGGTAGTTGTTACAAAAGACGGTACTGAGTACTCGAGAGCCGTAGAGATGTTCTTGAGGGACTTGGCCCGCCAAACAGGCAAGGTGCTTGAGGTGCTGGATCCCGATTCAACGGAAGGTGAAACATTTTGTCGAGCCTACGACATTGTCGAGTACCCGACGATTGTGGCACTCAGTACTGACGGCCAGCTGCAAAATATTTGGCGAGGAGCAACGCTGCCAATGATAAGTGAGGTAAGCTACTATGCTACACAAGGCTAGGGCATACTTTACCCACGAAGACAAGAAGCTGCGCGACAATCGTTGGATATTTGCCAGTATGCTGGTAGGGGCGATCGGTAGCCTGATTGCTTCATTTGTGCTGTCTGTTGAGGCGATCGAACTCGCCAAAAATCCCAATGCCGTTCTAAGTTGTAGTATCAATATTATTCTCAACTGCGCGACGGTCGGCATACACCCGTCTGCACATATGTTTGGGTTCCCCAATAGCTTCCTGGGGCTGATCGCTGAGCCTGTTGTAATCACCGTTGCGATTGCCGGTCTGGCTGGTGTGAAATTCCCGCGCGCCTTTATGTTTGTGGCGCAAATTTGCTATACCCTCGGTTTGGTCTTTGCATTTTGGTTGTTTGGTACGAGCTTTTTTGTCATCGGTGCGCTGTGCCCGTGGTGTTTGCTCGTGACAGCCACCACGACATTTGTGTGGTTTGCGATTACCCGCTATAACATCCGAGAGAACAATCTATATTTACCGAAAAAACTTGTATCAACGCTACAAAGATATATTGATAAAAGCTATGACAAAGTCTTGCTATTTAGTATCGTCACTGTCTTGATCGCTGCGATCATCTTCAAATACGGCAACGCGTTATTTTAACCTGTTTCGTCAGCTAGCTATTCGCGCCAATACCGGATAATATGTCTAAACTCTGTATCATTTTTCGTGACGGCCGTTACAAAAAATGATACAGAGCTTTTGGCTAGTGCGAGAGGTACTTTTCTTTTTCGCTAGTTAGGCGTACAGTATAAGCATATCCATTAATGTAAAAAGGGAAGGGATACAATGGTTAAGAAATCAGTAAACTACGAAAAGGCATGGTATGCACTTGCAATT
>DDER01000028.1 GCA_002336735.1 Candidatus Saccharibacteria bacterium UBA1949
TCGGGAATATTGTAGGCATCCATGTGGGTTTCCACTTCGGCCACCAGCTGGTGTAGGCGCGAGATAATCCAGCTATCGAGTGGGTTCATGGTGTCGTCCGCTGCGTCCGCGCTGGTATCACCCAGCGGGTCAGCCAGCGTACCACCATATTCCCAACCATCTACCTCGGCGTACATGGTGAAGAAATCGTACATATTCCACACCATGCTGAGTTTGCGCGCGACATCACCGACTTCTTTGTCTTGGAGCGCAAAATCTTCGCCGCTTAGAACCGGACTTGAGAGGAGCAAGAATCGTAAGCTATCTGCCGAGAACTTATCCATTAGCTCATTTGGGTCAGTATAGTTACCGTAGCTTTTGCTCATCTTGCGACCGTCGTTGCCGGCCACATTTCCGGTTACTATCACGTTTTTAAAGGCATGCGTTCCAAATAGTGCCACATTCACGGCATGCACATAGTAGAACCACGCACGCACCTGACCGATGTACTCGACGATAAAATCACCTGGGAAATTAGCCTCGAACTTCTCTTTGTTTTCAAACGGATAATGAAACTGCGCAAACGGCATGGAACCCGACTCGAACCAACAGTCGATGACTTTGTCGATGCGCGTATATTTTTCACCATCAATCGTAAATGTCACATCGTCGATCCACGGCCGGTGGTAATCGTCTAGTTCAACACCCGATAATTCTTTTAGTTCTGCGTAGCTACCGACAACACGCACCTTGCCGGATTCACTCTTCCAGACCGGCATAGCGGTCGCCCAAAACCGGTCGCGGCTTAGGTTCCAGTCGGGGGCTTGCTGAATAGTTTTGGCAAAGCGACCGTCTTTGACATGTGGCGGAAACCAGTTGATCGGGCTGTTTTCTTCGAGCATCTTCTCACGCTGGCCATCGATGTCCATAAACCAACTAGGGTGGGCACGATACATGAGTTTGGTGCCGCAGCGGTGGCAGTGGGGGTAGCTGTGGCGAATATAGTCAATTTTCCAGACAATCCCACGCTTGTGCAGATCTTTCGCAATTTGCTTATTAATCGCCCAAACATTTTCACCCGCCCAATCACCTTCAGTGAAGACACCATTCTCGTCGATCGTGTGCACAACGGGAATATTATTTTGTTTAGCGAGCTCAAAGTCCTCTTCGCCATAGGCAGGGGCGAGATGCACAATACCTGTACCGTCTTCATCGCTGACATACGGCGCTGCCCAGACTTTGTGCGCGTCCTCACCACGGTAGATGCCGAGCAACGGCTCATAGCCGGATTTTACGCGTTCAAGTAGGTGCTTGCCAAGTAGGTGATTTTGCACAACGTTATATTCAAGTGGTTTATGTTTTTCATTGACAAACACTTTTTCAACTAAGTCTTGCGCTAAAACTAAGTATTCATTTTGATATTCAACCACTGCATAGTAAATATTACTATTGACGGCAAGCGCCGTATTTGCTGGTAACGTCCAAGGTGTAGTTGTCCAGGCAAGTAGGTAGACTGGTTTGTCTGCCTTTCTACTTGAACCCATTTTTTGTTGGCCAAATGCGGCCTCTCCACCCCAGTTGTCGATATTAAACTCATCTTTTATTTTGAATTTTACATACACACTTGGATCGGTCACATCCTGATATGCCCCGGCATCCATCGTCACTTCGGCCTTCGATAACGGCGTCGCATCAAGCGTACAGTACATCAGTACCTTTTCACCTTCGTATATTTTACCTTTGTTGTAGAGTTCTTTAAACGCCCACCAGACTGATTCCATATAGTCTTTGTCCATGGTTTTGTACGCACCCTTGAAATCAACCCAGCGACCGATGCGATCGACAACGCTTTCCCACTCGCCGCTGGTCTGTACCATGTTATTGCGACAAGCAACGATATATTGCTCAAGCCCATAATCAAATACTTCTTCGCGGCTACCGATACCAAGCTTTTTCTCCGTAAACCGTTCTGCCGGCAAGCCATGACAGTCCCAGCCCCACACGCGCTCGACTCGCTTGCCTTTCATGGTTTGGTAGCGCGGGATTGCATCCTTCACGATGCTTGAAAGTAGCGTCCCATGATGCGGGCTGCCCGAGATAAACGGCGGGCCGTCGTAAAAGACATAGCTATTGTCCTTGCTGCGGTTTTCGACCGATGCTTCAAACGTCTTCTCGGCTTTCCATCGCTGCACCCAATCTTTTTCGTATTCGAGTGCNNGTACCATCTCGTTTCCAAAAGAAGTGGTCTTTTAGCGCTTAATCGTTCGATCTATCGGGTCGAGACCGTGAGGTTCTACTAGGCCCAAGGGAGCTGTTCTTCCTCATAACTTCGCGGCTGATAACCGCTCATCTGCGTTTGCAAAGTGTTATTAGTATATATGTTACCAAAAAAACCCATATTTTGCTAACAAAGGAGCAATTTATAAAAAATCTTTGCCGTATTTCGCAATGATCATCAGGCCGATAATAACGACGATCGATACCATCACCAATATATCGTAGTCACGACTAACCCATCGCTGGAGACGGTGCAAGTACGCGCCTTTCATGAAACAATTGCCGTGAATCACATTGTAGCGCGTCATAAGCGTAAATATCACTACCATGGCTGCGTCTACTATCAGGCACCACGGACACAGCGCGCCGATAACCACATAGCTCATATAGAACATCCAACCTGCAAATAATAGCCCGAGAGTGACCGCCATCTGCGCCGCACGCAGAAACCATCGCGGGAATACTACGCCTGCTGCGCCAGCAACTGCGATCGTTATGATAACTGGAAGCGTCATCATACCAATGAAACTATTGGGAAATCCTAACAATGTCGATGACCAATGGCGGGCAACTGTCCCACAACTTATCACGTTCGATATGTCACATGGAAGCATTGTGTTCGAATTTGCAGCTAGCACAAGCGCTTCGGTAGAGAGCACCCACGATGCAACAAGCGCAACCACTGCCGCGACTATCATAGCGATCCATAGCTGCCGATATGAATCGCTAGACCGACTGGGCAACATAATAACTCACCTCGCTAATGAGTGGCAGCGGTCGACCACGCCACATGTTCTGCATAACACCAGTATCAGTGAGTGCGATAATAGTTGGGTACTCCACGATATCATACACTCGACAAAAATCCATACCACTTGGCGTGTCTGGATCGAGTGTCTCAAGCAATTGTCCCGTCGTCCGTTGAAAATCAGCCATGTAGTCAATCACCTCCCGCGCATGATCACTCTTATCCTTGTAGACGATCAGCACTCGCATACTATTTATCTTTCTGCTTTGCCTTCAGAATACGAACAAAGTCGTCGAGCGTCTTAAAGTCATGAAATACACTCGCAAACCGTACATACGCAACTTCATTTTTGGCAGCAAGTTTATCAAGCACAATCTCACCTATTTGCCGAGATGCGATTTCATTTTCGCCAAGTTCGTACAGGCTATCCTCGACATCATTGATAATTTTTTCGAGTTCGACTTCAGAATTAAAAAATTTACCGACTGATTGGCGTATGGCAATGCTGAGTTTCTGACGATCAAATAGCTCTCTAGCCCCATTTTTTTTGATAACTGCAAGATTTGGCCGTTCAACACGCTCATAGGTCGTAAACCGATGGCCATCCGGCGTCTCCCGACGACGGCGAATCGTTACGCCATCAGTAGACTCACGTGACTCAATTACTCTACTATCACCTATTTTTAATTGCGAAACCACAGCCATATCAATCCTATGTTACTTTTCGTCCTGATGTTTTTTCTTGCGGCGCCGGAGAAAGGCTGGCATCTCAGACTCATCGTCTTCCTGCGGCTCTGGCGTATCCCATATGTCAGTCTTTGTCTCGCCAGAAAACGCTTCAGCCGCAGCATTTTGACGACCTTCTTCAGATGCATGACTATCACTATCTGATACCTCTTGGGTGTGGGGCGCAGCCAATGTGGCCGGAGCGTCAGATTCAGCGATCATCGATTGGTCGTGGAAGTATTCGTTGTCAAACCCAGTCGCGATGACAGTGATGATTAGCTCGTCTTCAAGCTCGGGTTTAAGCGTGGCACCAAAGATAATATTGGCATCTGGCGAGACCGCACTAGTAATAATCTCGGCAGCTTCTTGGATCTCACTCATACTCATATCGTAACCACCAGTGACATTGAATAGCACTCCCCTGGCACCATCAATCGAAACCTCAATCAGTGGTGATTCGATAGCTTGTTGCGCAGCCTCGGCCGCACGCGTCTCCCCACTAGCCCGTCCAATACCCATCAGTGCCGATCCGGCGTTGCTCATGATGGCCTTGACATCCGCAAAGTCGAGATTGATCAAGCCGTGTTCGGTGATCAGTTCCGATATACCCTGAACTCCCTGACGCAATACGTCATCAGCTATCTTAAATGTTTCAAGCAGCGGTGTGCGACGATCAATTGTCTGAAGCAGTCGATCATTCGGAATCGTGATGAGTGTATCTACCTGACGACCAAGCTGTGCGATCGCCCATTCGGCATTGCTGCGGCGTTTTTCACCTTCAAAGCTAAACGGCTTAGTCGCTACACCAACCACCAAAATACCAAGCTCGCGCGCCACTTCGGCAACGACGTGACCTGCGCCACTACCAGTACCACCACCAGCCCCAATCGTCACGAAAATCATATCAGCCCCCGCTAGGGCATTTCTAATATCGTCCAGGGACTCGCGCGCAGCCGCTTCACCAACTGCCGGGTCAGCTCCCGCTCCTAGTCCGTTGGTGGTCGAGTGGCCGAGATGGATTTTACTATCAGCCTTTGAGTTGTGCAGTGCTTGCGCATCCGTATTCATGGCAATAAATTGCACACCCGACAGACCCGCCTCTTTCATGCGATTAACCGCCGAACCACCAGCACCACCCACACCGACTACCTTGATGCTCGCAAATGTCTGTATATCACTTGGTTTTACTTCAGGCATGCACCATGTTCTCCCCTATTACTCCTGTATTAGCTGCTACTCAGTATACACTGGTCGTCGCAAAATGTCATTACACCTTGAAGCGACCGAGAAATTTTTTGAGCATCACTGATTGGTTGAAACCGCTTGGGTTTTTTGTCTTTACCGCGGGGCTCAGGCCTGCTTCGACATCTATCAACATCAAGCCGACCGCAGTAGCAAAGTATGGTTCTTCCGCCTGTTCTGCAACGCCGCTATATCCGGCAGCTTGACCAATACGCGCCGCCACTCCGAGGTGCTGCTTAGCAAAATCTACCATACCAGGCATTTTGACAGTACCGCCCGTCAACACCACGCCACTAGGTAATTGTCTGTTACGACCAGATTTTTTGAGCTCATCTTCAATAGCCTCAATTATTTCTTCGAGTCTGGCTTCGACAATCTCATCAATCTCCAAAGATCCAAATGAATATGTATGCTCATCATGTTCAATTGTCACCACTTCACTCATACCGCGCGGCAATGCGTGCGCATGCGCCAGCTTGATCTTTTCAGCGACTTCAGGGTCTACCTTAAGACCAATAGCAAGATCATTCGTAATATTGACGCCGCCCAGCGGCACGATGCCGACATATTGTAGATCACCCTCTTCAAATACCGCCACACTACTAGTCGCTCCACCAATATCGATCACCGCGACACCACTTTCCGTCTGACGTTCATTGAGCACAGCCTTTGCCGCAGCAATAACTGATGCCACAACTGTCCTTGGCTGTACAGTCGCCATTTCGGCAGCTTTTTGGGTGTTAGCGACGTGCGGACCAAGTGCCGAGATGACATTCGCATTAATCTCAAGGCGCGTGCCACTCATACCGATCGGATCCTTGATATTGTCTTGGCCATCTAGGCAATAAGTGTGTGGTACAAACTCAAGCACCTGACGATTAGCCGGCACCTTCCCAACTGTTGCTACTTCTTCGATACGTCGAAGGTCATCTGCAACAATCTCATGATCGAGACTACCTGCCGCTATCATGCCGTCTGTTTTGGTACTAAGAATATGAGCACCATTGATACTGATCGTTGCTGCATTAACTTCGTGCCCGCTCATACGTTCGGCATCACCAAGTGCATTATCGATCGCCTGAGCAGGGCCGCTTAAGTTGACCACCACACCTTTTCGCATCCCAGAGTTGGCCGACTCACCGACACCAACAATCGTTGGTATACCCGTTGTGCTATCAATATATCCAACAACGCAGCGCACCATTACCGTACCGATATCAATACCGACTGCAT
>DDER01000031.1:0-4657 GCA_002336735.1 Candidatus Saccharibacteria bacterium UBA1949
GTGCGGGGCCTTTTTTGCGGCTTTCTGCCTCGGGGTCTTGAGCGCTTGTGTCGCCTACGGCTTTGCGAGCTTCTTTCTCTAGCTTTGCCTCGAACTCATCAGCGGCTTTGGCGCTGCGTTTGCCACTCTTGGCGACGTCGGCTTTGCGCGTTGCGACCACTTCATCGTCTGATTTGGCAGTTGGCTTGTCGGCACCAGCAATCGCAGCTTCAATCTCTGCGATGGTATTTTTTTCAGTCACCTCTAGGCCGAGTCTTTTGGCCTCCTCGAGTAAATCGGCTTTTTTGGCCATAGATATGAATCCTTTCTGTGGTACAAACGGCTTTTTCAGCCTCCCAACATTGATTATTATAAGATAATTATAGCAATTCTATAACAGTTTGTCCAATAAAAATCTCTCGATCATCGAGAGTTGTTGTAGGTTGCTCGTGGGGTTTGGGAGACCGAAAGGTCTCTGTGCCAGCCACGAGCAACCATGTTTTTATGTTAGCACAAAGTGTATATTTTGTCAAGTGTTTATGCAAATTTAACCACAAATACTCAGTAATGTCCAGTTGCCCTGCTCTTTGCGCAGGCAATATTCACGGGTGCCATCGGTCATAGTAAATATCTGCGCCAGACGTTCACCGCGCCTTACGCGAGCACAAAGCCCGGTGTCGACGAAATTGTAGCTGCAACCGCCAAATTCCATGCGGCGCGGATAGGCGCGACCGCCGTGGCCAAAGCCAATTGAGCTGATAGTGACGTGTTGGTTGATAGATGATGTTTTCATAGCATACTCCTCTATGGTGGATCTTCTAAAGATTAATAAAAAACTGACAACGATACAATAATCTGTCAGTGCGGACTTGGTGGTGAGTATGAGCTACTGAGCGAATCGCCGTGCCGCTACGAGCGACGATACATACCGGAAGTAGCTAGTGTGATTGGTGTTGCAGGGACGCTTGACCGGCGTGATAAAACGCGGCCAGTGTGTGTGCATATGTAGAAGTCTGAGAGTGGAGAAGCGACCCGTGTGAGTGCCAATACGCTCATGACTATATGTAGTATATCGTACTCCAAGGGTACACGGTCAAGGCTAGAAATTTGCGAATAACATGGCCTAAATAGAGAGCGCCCCACCCTTACCGAGCTGGTAGGAGTGGGGCACAACCGCTATTGCGGGCGACGGCAAGGACCTGTGGTGCGCAGCCGTTTAGCGGCTTGGTGAATGCGGTTGTCGATCACCAGAGATGCCAAGAAGTCCGGCATGGTCGCAGAAAATCCATCGCCGACCTGTAGGCCGCCTCGAATGGCGCGAACGATCAACTTCCACCAGTCACCGGTGTCGTCAACCTCGATGTATACGTGGACATGCTCGTCATGGTTTCGGCAAGTCAGTCCACGACACAGTACGTGCATGGTCACGGTGTAATCAAGCACGCGGCCGGGTACTGCAGGAGTAACAGCGGTTGTTTCGAAAAGAACGGTGGACATCTCTGCCATCCTAGGATGAAGCGAGCTGTTGAGGGTTAGACGCCATTGTCCACGAACATCGAGTCGCCTCGATACTAGTGATTATATGCCACAAAATGCTTGTTGTAAATATATTTTTGAATAACACTACCTTACTGGAGGTGATGTGGTTTGAACACATGACACCACCGTTCCGAACGGAGCGCGCTTGACTAACTGCGCCATAGAATAGTGTATAGTCATAAGATGGGTAATGCGCTTCTGTCGGCTGATAAAAACGCCGACAGAAGCGCAGTGGATTTAGATCATTGCTGCTGAGAGACACGCTTCCAGATCGCGAAGATGAGCGAGCAAGGTTGTTGAGGAGTTCTGGAGAGCTTGCTGAACTACTGGTTGAGCGCGTGGCGATCCAGCGGCGCGAATCGTCAGTGAGGGATAAGACGCCTTACCTACTTTCTCACCGTTATATACTGCAAAGACTTGAAGTCCCTGATGAACACCGTTCGGTCGTTCTGCATACAGATGAATATAGGTTTCACCTTCGTAAGCGAATGGTCCGGCCGCATCGACAATATCGAATCCATCGATTGTGCCGATGATCTTGTCTGTCGGGTACATGATCACACCTCATTTAGTCGAGCTGATAAATCCATTAGTTATTCTACGCTACTCATGTAGTTAAATCAAAAAAACGCCTCGTAAAGAAGCGTTTTTTTAGAAAATAAGATTAGTCGACGACTTCGACGCCCATCGAGCGGGCAGTGCCAGCGATAGTCTTGATCGCACCTTCGGTGTCGATCGCGTTGAGCTGGTCTTTTTTGGCTTCGGCAATCTCTGCGAGCTGAGCGCGAGTGATTTTGCCGACTTTTTCGGTGTGCGGTTTGGCGCTCCCCTTTTTGATGCCGATCTTTTCGCGGATCGCATCGTCGACTGGCTGGCCAAGGCTCTTCCAGGTAAACGACCGATCCTCATACACCTGAATATGGACGATGACGTCTTTGCCCATGTCGCCTTTGGTAGCGTCGTTAAATGGATTGATAAAATCCATCATGTTCAGCCCCCACTGACCGAGTGTCGAGCCGACAGGAGGACCTGCGGTTGCGCGGCCAGCTGGGATACGAAGTTTGAGATTACCGATAATTTTTTTTGCCATGATAATTGATGCCTTTAGTAATTTTACGAAATATTAGATTGAAGCTATTTCGTGCGTAACAGTGAATCACTGTAGCAGAAATGTGCTGAAAAGGCAATAAAAACGGCCGATGCTAGGTTGTGAGCATCTTGGTCACATGGCCTTCATTGATACCATTGGTGATATTGGTAAACCCATGCGTTGATAGGATGTGCGAGCAAGTATTGGAGCGAGCGCCGCTTCGGCAGTACAGTACGATATGTTCGTCCTTGGGTGTATGGGCTAGTTCGGGAGGCAGGCCAACCATGAATTGCTCAGGCGCGATATTGATTGCGCCTGGCACATGGCTCGCTTGGTACTCGAGCGGACTGCGGGTATCGATGATAATCAACAGTTACTCCTGCGGCTTGAAGACGCTATCAATTGATGTCCGTGTCTGATCGATGACGTCACTTTTGAGATCTGCGGCACCGGTCATAATATCGCTGCCTGAGCGCACCAGATCTTCTTTGATAGACTGGATGCCATCATTTGCATCTGTCACTGTCGACATTACATCGGCCACACCATCGCTGGCTGTCTGTTTGACTTCGCCGACGATGTCATTGACTTCTCGAAATATTGCTCCGAAATCACTGAGAAAACTCATATGGTTAGTATAGCATACTACTCGACAGGGATGAAACCGTGCAGCTGGTCAAACGGTATGAAATACAGCTGGCCCTCGGCTGAATTGTTGAGGACGAGCCACGGACAGCCGCGACTAACCCTGAATGATGAGGGTGACAAGCGTTCATTGCTTTCAAAATATCTGAGAAGCTCAGGTAGTGCGACGATGACAATATCTCCCGACGGCCATCTGTCTACCGACGCATCGGGAGGAAATTTGTATGACTTCCATGAAGCCGTGCTGGGCAGAGACTGGTCTGCGTCGGTGTGATCGATGCCGTAATACTCGTCGCAGATTGCCGCAATCGGTCGGCTGGCACACACTGTATGTAATTCTTGTTCGGCATTGAGCAAGATATCATTGATAGCTGCGCGCCTCTCGTCTGGCGCCATCTTGACATATGCCGGGGAATGCAAAAGCTGTTGCATTTGATTGATATATTGACTGGTCACTGGGTATGCATCCACTGAAATATCCATATCGAGATTGACAATCTTATCAGGAAGCACAGCATACAGCTCATTATATTGCCGTATTTCGGTAGCTGAATCTGTCTCGAGCGGTCCTCGCGCAACAATCATAATGATTCGCTCCCACTGGTCTAGCATATGTCGATCGAATCCTACTACGAAATAATCATCGCCCGTAATAGTCATAGGCTGCCCCGACACGGTGCCGTCATCGTAGCGGTAGCCTGTGGCATCAATATAACAGGGCTTATTGGTCTGAAGATATGCCTCGCCAAATGTTGCACTCACCTCGCTAATTTCTTCGTCGGAGATAGCAGTATTCGACTCGAAATGGGCATATTCTATCTGCCAAATCTCATCGATGAGACCGAGCGGCTCATGCAAACGAGCCGCCACGTCCTCGCTAATAGCTATATATTCGTATTCTCTTCGTGGGTTGTGCTGCTCCATATAGCCAGTAGTATATACCAAAACAGGTATTTTGTGGAATACAAAGATTATTTTATAGCATAACCAAAATGTGTTGTGATGCGCGAACTAGACTTTTTTGACCTGAAGTGCGTCGAGTTCGACTGGAGTGTCGCGGCCAAACATGCTGACCATGACTTTGAGCTTGCCTTTTTGGTTGTCGATTTCGCTGACAGCGCCATCAAAACCCTTGAACGGCCCATCGGTGATACTGACGACCTCGCCAATAGCAAAGTCGATGAAATGCTTGGGGTCTTCGACGCCCATGCGTTTTTTGATTTTTTTGATTTCACTCTCAGATACCGGAGTCGGCTCGGTGCCGCTGCCGACAAAACCGGTGACGCCCGGCGTGTTGCGGACGATATACCAGGTTTCGTCAGTGAGCTTCATCTCCACTAGTACGTAGCCTTGAAAAATCTTGGCCTCAACGACTTTGCGTTTGCCGTTTTTGATCTGGATTTG
>DDER01000031.1:4691-10834 GCA_002336735.1 Candidatus Saccharibacteria bacterium UBA1949
TGTCAGCTACTTTTTCTTCGTAGCCGCTATACGTGTGTATGGCATACCATTGGCGCGATGAGTCGTAGCGTGTTTTTGCCATGAATGTAATTCTCCTTTTATCCTAATAATCGTTGAAATAATAGTTTAAAACTGGCGTCAAGCAGTAAGGTGACGACGGTAAAAAAAGCTGTAAATACAAGCAATGCACCAGTCATGCTCCAGGTAGCGCGTCGGTCGGGCCAATGGACTTGTCGTAGTTCGTGCCACGAACCAGCAAAATAGCTTCCGATGCTGCGAATCCACCGCGGCATTGTCAGAATGCGCGAGGCAGCA
Organism: Candidatus Saccharibacteria bacterium UBA1949; assembly: GCA_002336735.1. Lineage (GTDB taxonomy): Bacteria > Patescibacteriota > Saccharimonadia > Saccharimonadales > Saccharimonadaceae > Saccharimonas. The sequence continues at coordinate 5,007 of DDER01000031.1, forward strand.
TTTGTGGCATTCATGATTGGCCGCGGCAGCCTGAGAGCCGGGCGTCGGCGTGGCCGAACCGTGTCAGAGGCTTTGATGCGGGTCACAGACGTCGGCGATGTTTGTGGCGTTGCTGACGCTTTTCGAGATGCAGAGGGTTTTTTGGATGAAGCCATGATATATTGTGCTCCTCGGTGCATTGTTGCACCAATTTAAATAGCCTGCTCTAGGGCAGACTGTCAAGTACTATGATAGTCCTCGCTCGACCATTTGTCAATAGCACGGTCGCAGGCGCTATTGCTGAGGATGTTACTACTTGTCGGCGGAGCGATCGACCAGGACAAAACGAAAAGTTGAGCCGTGGTTGAGGCGGCTCGTGAGGGTGATGCGCGTGCCGAGTTTGTGAGCAAGTTTGGCGGCGACGTAGAGGCCCAGGCCGGTGCCGCGCGTCTCGCGAGTGCGGTAATCTTCGGAGCGGTAGAACTTATCAAAAATTTTTGCCTGCTCGGATTTGGCAATGCCGATACCGGTGTCTTTGATGGCAAATGAGACGCCGTGTTGGGTGCGCGCGACAATGATCGTGATGGTGCCGACCCGAGTGTATTTGATAGCGTTGGTGAGGAAATTCTGCAAAAGTTCTTTGAGATAGAGGCGACTCGCATGGACGGTTCCGAGTTGCGGTGCGAGCTCGAGGTCGAGGCGTAGGCCAGCACGCTCGGCGCGAGGGCAATACTCGTGGTAGAGATCGTGAACCATCTCAGATACGTCGATCTCTTCGGGTGTGTCGTCAGTACCGCGTTCGGCACGCGAAAGCGTCGAGAGATCGTTGACTATGCGAGCCAGATAGATGATCTGCTCATGCGCATCATCAATGTAGGATTTGAGTTGGGATGAGGGAATGTCGCGCCGAGACAATGCGAGCTCTAGGTTGCTTAACGTCGCCTCGGCAATAGTGATGGGAGTTCGGAGCTCGTGGCTGACAACTGAAATAAACTCGTCTTTCTCGGTCTCGAGGCTTTTGGCGCGAGTGATATCGCGGAGGATAAACACGTAGCCATTTGTCCGAGGTGTCGATTTGAGATGCGATCTGAGCGCCGAACGAATCGGTAAGCGAGTCAACTCAATAGTGACCGTCTCGTCTCGCTGATGCAGTATCAAATCGTCGCGTAGATCTGGGTGTGAAATACTATCATGCGCTAGCGGTAGTCGGTAGCGTTTGCCAGTGATGGTCTGAAGCGCGATCGCCTCATCAAATTGTTTGCCAGTCAGGTTGAGATTGGTATCGAGAAGGTTGAGGCTGGCGGCGTTGTATGTCTGGATCATGCCTCGTTCGTCGGTACTGATGACGGCTTCTGACATATTGTTGATAATCGCCATGACCCGTTCGCGCTGAATGATTTCAGCCTCGCGGCTCTTGGCGAGCGCCTGTTTCTCGCGTGCTTCACCGCGGCTCAACAGATAGACGATCAGCCCGAGCACGACGGTGCACCCTACTATAATGATGCGGTTGGTCGGGCTGTCGAGCTCGAGATACCAGCCAAGTATGCTAGAGACGACCATGCCCGTAGCGAGCAATAGTCCTGCCCAGCGCAGGAGTGCCATAGGTGGCAGTTGCGTCAATATCCCGCCCTTTTTCATGCTAGTGTTTAGTATAATCCAAATCGTACTCAGCAACAAGTATCGTCTCCCGATCTCATTATCGGCAAAGCAGATTATAGCCATAGCGATTTTTAATCAACTATCGGTTATACGCTCGGCGATTCGCGTTTGAGCTGGCGGCGGTGGAGCTTGTAGTGCGGGTCGTAGAGTTCGACCGCCGACCAGAAGTCTTGCGAGTGATTCATATGCACGGTGTGTGTCAGCTCGTGGATAATCACGTAGTCAATGAGTTCGTGCGGCAGCCGCATGAGGGCGATATTGAGGCTAATCGTGCCGGTCGAGCTACAACTTCCCCACCGGCTGCTAGCGTGCGAAAAGCGCACTCGGCTATAGTGATAGCCTGTCTTGTCAGCCACAAAGGCGAGTCGTCTTGGGAGATAGCGTTTCGCCTCGACGCGCAATGCCTTGATGACAACATCTCTAATATCGCGCTGTATCGTCGGCTCGGCAATATCCGTCGTGGTTGGCAGCGAGACAATAATCTGCTGGCCGTCCATGGTGACATGGGCATACCTGGCAGTAATGGATCGTACGATGATCGTGTGACTTTTGCCCACACTCATGCCGTTGCGGTAGATTGTTGGCTGGATAGTATCGCGAAACAAACGACGGAGCTCATCTCGAGAGGAATGAATAAAACGCGTCAGGGCTGCCCGCGGTACAAATGGCGGATGAGAGATTGTCAGGTGGCCACTTGGCGTGATACGAGCTCTAATATGAGTAGTCGTGGCAAGTCGCCTCAGGATGATGCGGCCAAATTCATCGTCAATTATCTCTGTCATCAGTATACCAGCCTATGATACGCGGCGGTGTTTTGCGGTGCTCGTAGTAGTTCCTCTCCGCTTGATCGTAGCGTGACGAGCGGTCACATCATGGAGTGTGGGCGGGCTGGGACGACGGAATGTAGCAGGTTGCTCGGGCTGTAATTGGTCGGAAAGACGACGCAAAATCATATGGGCTTGAGACTTGTAGGTATGCCGTCCGCTGATGACAGCGGTGACTTCTGTCTTGCGTGGAGCACGAAAACGAGTGATGAGCTGATCGCAGAGCGCGTCGGCTTCGTGGCGTGGATGGATGCGAAGGTATTTTTTCATCAGGCGAGCTTTGACTGCGAGGAGATCAGTCTGAACCCATATGACAAATGGCTGATAGCCGGATTTTTTCATCATAGCATACAGTTGAGTGCGCTCGGCTGCTGTTGCGCCTAATCCGTCGATGACCACAAGCTGTTTGGTTCGAAAAAAATGCTCGAGCATATCGCGGCCAATAGCGCTTGCTCGGTCGAGATCTCCGTCGATCCGACTAGCGATCGCTTCGATATCGACAAGCGGCGCATCAAACGTGCGCGCAAACTGCGTCGCAAAGGTCGTTTTGCCGCTCCCTGCGGTGCCTATCATCACAATTGCGTGTGGTTTGGGTTGCCTGGCCGGACTCATATAGGTAGTATATCAGACGTCGCAAATATTACTAAGCTGAATGGTTGCTTGGGCGTAAAAAATATCTTATACTAATACAAGTGATGAGAAGAACAGTAATGACTGAGGGGATTGTTATGAATATATATAAGAGACTATTTGGGTTTTTGATGACAGGCGTAGCATCATTTGTCTTTGTGGGGCTATGCGGCGGCGTGGTTTTGGCCACTGGTGACCAATCAGACAATGCCGTGATACGCGGCGGTGTGTTCACGACAAGCCAGATGCGTACAGTGTATAGCTCTGATGCGACCGTCCAGCAGTTGTTTACGCGCTATGGCATGACGCGCGATGTCATGACGAGCGGACATGTCTCAAATGGCACCGTGACTAAGGATGGTCACGTGATTGTAGGAGGCAAAACGCTGGCGACTGGTGCGCGGAGTGTGGGTAGGCAGAATATGCCTGGGAGTAGTGTCTTCAAGGTCAATGGTACTAATTTTTATGAACGCTCGACCCAGACAAGTTTTAATGCACAAGCGCTTGATGCGTTTGTGTTCGTCGATGCTAAAGGTCAGTTCATCGCTGCGGTTATCAAAGACTGCGGCAACCCTGTCGCGGCTACTCCGAAGCCGCCAGTTGTTATGACCAAGCAGAACTATAGCTGTGATCGTCTGACGGGTACGGCGCTCAATGCAGCCCGTACGAAGTACACGTTCACTGCTCAATCGACTGTATCTGGCGGAGCGACGCTTGGCGGCTACATATTCGACTTTGGCGACGGTACGCGCGTCAATTCGACTACTCCTACACAGACGTACGAATACAAAACGCCAGGGTCGTATTCGGCTCGCGTCTATGCTACGATCGTTGCCAATGGCGCTTCCCAGTCGGTCACCTCTAATACTTGTGTGACGGGTGTGACTGTCCCTACCCCGCCTGCGCCTGAGCAGATCCGAGTGTGCGACTTGACGACTAAAACAGAAGTGACGATCGACAAAACTGTCTACGAGCAAAATAAATCTCGCTACACGACGGACTTCTCACAATGTAAGCAGCCTGAATATATGGAAGTCTGCGTGCTCGCGACTAAACAGTGGCAGCGTATCAACAAAGATGATTATCGTAGCAACCTGCATTCGACGAAACGTGAAGATTGCGCCGAGGCGCCTACTCCGCCGACCGCTCCTATCATGCCCGAGACGGGTCCAATGGAGCTCGTATCTAGCATGTTTGGGGTTGGTTCGCTGGCTGGTGCATCCTATTACTATCGCACGAGTCGCCGTGATCTTCTGACGAGCTGGCTTGGCCGCTAAGTGCAACGCGCATTAAGACGCAGATGAGTGTATAGTAGAGTTACGATGACACGGTATCAGTTAATACGACGCGTAGCGGCCCTGATCGGACCGGCTTTTGTAGCCGCTATTGCGTATGTTGATCCGGGCAACTTCGCGGCAAATTTCAGTGCGGGAGCGCGCTATGAGTATTTATTGCTATGGGTGTTGCTTGTCTCAAATATCATGGCGGCAATCGTCCAATATCATTCAGCAAAAGTCGGGCTGATTACAGGTAAATCATTGCCCGAAATTGTCGCCCAGCGCCTACCGCGGCGTTCGCGTATTATGTACTGGATGCAGGCAGAGTTGGTGGCTGTTGCGTGTGATATTGCCGAGATAGTGGGCGGTGCGGTCGCGCTCAATATATTATTTGGCGTTCCGATGGTGCTGGGTGGCTTGTTGACGGGAGCAGTGTCGCTTGTATTGTTGCGGCTCTATACGACGCGCGAGCAAAAATATTTCGAGCGTATCATTATGATGATGCTGATTGTTATCCCACTTGGATTTATCATCGGTCTTATCCAATATCCACCTGATATGACGCAGATGCTGGGCGGCGTTGTGCCGCAATTTGCAGGTCCTGATACTGTGCTGCTGGCCGCTGCAATGATGGGGGCGACGATTATGCCGCATGTGATTTATCTCCATTCTGCGGTGGCGCGCGATCGGCATGGCAAAGTCAACGATCGAGAAGTACAGTCGTATCTCCAGGCGACAAAGATTGATGTGGGGCTCGCGATGTTGGTTGCTGGCACGATCAATATCGCGATGCTAGTCCTGGCTGCGACGGTGCTGAGCGGATCACCAGAGATGAATACCTTCGATCAGATATATGCAGGCTTGGCTGAACACGCAGGAGGGTTGGTGGCGGTATTGTTCGCGGTGGGCTTGCTGGTGTCTGGTATCGCATCGACATCCGTTGGGGCGCAAGCAGGTGCTGTCATCATGGGAGGGCTAATACAAAAAAACATCCCTACTGTCTGGCGACGGGCGTTGACGCTTATCCCGGCTCTTGTGCTTCTCGCCCTCGGGTTTGAGCCAACAAGCTTGCTGATTTTTTCTCAGGCTGCTCTATCGTTTGGCATACCGTTTGCGCTCATACCGCTCTATCAAATGACTTCCGACACGGCTATCATGGCCGGCTATGCAAATACGCGTTTCATGCGCATCGTACTGCTAGCTATCATCACTATCGTCTCATTGCTCAACATCTATTTGCTTGGTCTGCTCGTCAGTGGTCTTGGATGATACGTGGTCACTTTGCCGACGCTACATATATTGGTATAATGCAATAGCACACTACATTAGGGGGTATAGCTCAGCTGGTAGAGTGAGAAGCGCCAGTGGCGCTTCGCAAGGCCGGAAGCCGGCTGAGGTTTATCCTCAGCGACTGAGGCGGGGTCGCGAGATTTTGCGGAGCAAAATACTTGTGACCTGG
>DDER01000031.1:10854-11010 GCA_002336735.1 Candidatus Saccharibacteria bacterium UBA1949
CTCCAAAACCAGGTGTCGTAGGTTCAAGTCCTGCTACCCCTGCCAAAAAGCAGTAATTAATCGAAAGATTGGTTGCTGCTTTTTGACAATACCATCCTATGCCTTATATGGTTGTATCGCAATCAAAAATGAAAACGCCTCTGCTAAAGCAGAGGA
>DDER01000015.1 GCA_002336735.1 Candidatus Saccharibacteria bacterium UBA1949
AGACGATCAACACCGAGCTCATCCTAGCTGATATTCAAACCATCGACACCCGACTGGCACGACTGGCCAAAGAATCCAAGGCTGACCCTGCGGCCAGGGACAAAGCCGCAGTTCTCGAAAAGCTCAAAACATCTCTCGAGAGCGGTATCCTCGCTGCCAACTGTAGCGACTTGAGTCGTGAAGCAATTGCCGATCTCCATCTTCTCACCATCAAGCCTATAATTTATGTGTTCAATATTAACGAAGATACGCTGAGTGATGCAGCAACTCAGGCTGAGCTGCGAGCTCTCGTCGCTCCACACCAATGCTTATTCGTCTGCGCCAAACTCGAGGACGAACTCAAGGGTCTTGACGAGACCGATGCGCAAGAACTGCTCGAAAGTTATGGTGCACAAGAGCGCGGCCTCGATCAAATGATCCATATGGCATACATGACACTTGGACTCCAAAGTTACCTGACTGCCGGCCCCAAGGAAGTACGGGCCTGGACTATCCATCAGGGCGATACGGCACCGCAAGCAGCTGGAGTGATCCATAGTGATTTCGAGCGAGGATTTATCGCCGCACAAGTCGTCAACTACGAGGATCTCATCGCTGCTGGATCAGAGTCAGCCGCTCGGGCTGCCGGCAAAATTCGCACCGAGGGCAGAGACTATGTCATGCAGCCTGGTGATGTGGTCGAATTTCGTTTTAATGTGACCAAAAAATAATTCAACTATAGAGAAGACCCCCGATTCTCGCTTGTGGCGAGCGGTCGGGGGTCTAAGTGACCCTAGGTGTCTCGTAGACACATAGGATCTATTCAATCCTCTCACGCGCAGACCTTAGCTGGTCGCAAAGATCTCCATCGAGCCGCTCGGCGTGACGACGTACGCCGTCACCGTCACCTGGCCCACCCTGAGGCGGGTCAAGTGGTTGGTGGCGTAACGGACGTCACCGACCGCCTTGCGGGTCTTGGCGTTGATGATCCCCATGAGGTCAGCCCTCGACATTGAGGGCGTGACAACGATGGTCATGTCCTGCCGGCTAGAGGTGAACGGCTTCATCGCTGCCACCTCTGCCGCTGTAAGCATACCATCCATGCCGTAACGAACAGCGCGGTTGACATCGGCCACGGTCTTCGGCCTCAGCCGAAGCACCATGATCTCTCGTAACTTACCCGTCGTACTAACTGACGGATTTGTCACCTGATTTGATGGTGTCGGATTAGAGCGGTCGGGCATAGTGTATGCCGGGACGCCCACGGGCACGACGATGCGCTGCTGGGCACGCTTGACGGTACCAACGACTTCGACCCAGTATTCGCCTACCGGGAGACCGTCGAACGTAACCGTCACGACATCGCCAGCAGCAATGGTGAGAGTGGTGGTCCGAAGCGTCTTTCCCTCGAGGTCATTGACGTAGATCCGCACCACATCAGAACGGTAGTTGTTTCGCACTGACACCTTAGCCGTACCACCAACACACGCCCTCCCAGAGGTCGTGAACCAGTTCCCGGTCGTAAGTGCCGGGTTGGTCTTGTCCTCCTTGGGGGGTGCCGGCGCCAAGCATGCGGTGCTGGCTGAGGCGCTGACGCCAGGCTGCCAACGGGGCTGGTCATCAGCAGCCGCAGAGGGCGCGGACAGACCAACGAGTGACAGAGCGGCGGCGAAGGCGAGCGTACGACGAACAGACATGACTCCTCCTAGAGTCTCGTTACTTCTTGAGAATTGAGTTGGAAAGGTGCGTCCATCAGGCACGATCCAGAATCGGACCAACCAGTGATGGGCAGTATGTCTTTTAGCAGAGACATACATTGGTTATCATAGTATCATTTTTTGTCAAGTCTGTAAACTGATCTTGTCACAAAATGAAGGCCCGGCCCTGTCACTCTCATAGTGAGAGAGTGGCAGAGGCCGGGCTATGAGTCATCTATAGATCGCACAGATGACTCACGATTCTCAGATCAGCCGCGAGCAACGAACCCCTGGGGTACGTTGTTGCGTGCACCCCACGGCTCTTTGACAGACGCGCCTTTGCCCAGCTGCCAGGCCAGCACGTAGTGCTGGCCTGCACGAGCGCTCGACAACCGACGCGTGGTGGTCAGTTTGCCAATGCCAGGACGCAGCTGCAGGTTGATCGCTGCGATCACCTGGCTAGCAGTCGCCGTTTTCGGCACCGTAATGGTGACGAACTGATACCGCGAGGCTCCCCACAACGGGCGATCCTCTCGATACTCCAGGCGACTGTCATCGTCCAACCTTGCCACTACACGTGCCTGAGCGGCCGTGCGTGGCATCAAGCGATCAACCTGATAGGTTCGACGCTCCAGCTTGACAGGCGTAGGAACGATGCAGCCAGCGGCCCGCAGTTCTTTGGCAGATAGTCCCTCTACCTTGACCCACGGGCCATACTCAGGCCGAGATGAATCAGACATCTCTCGACCTTCACGCGACATAACACCGCTTTCCTTGCAGTCCACTCGAGTCTCAGTGAACCGCCGCACCACCACAGGTGTCGTCGGCTTCGGTGTAATCGGAGGCGTCACCACGGGCGGAGGCGTGTACGGCGGGCTAACCGGAGGCGTAGTCGGAGGTGTGTCCTGACATGGCACATTCTGATCCGTCGTGGACAGCGTGAATGTCTTGCCATCGGGCGACACTCCCGCCCCCGGCTTGAACCGGCCAGGGGCGACCGCCGTATAGATGGTTGTGCCGGTGTTTCCCTGCCACGTTGTGTCGCCACGCGTGTATTGTGCCGTGGCCGGCGGCGTAGGATCGTTGTTCGGCCCGCAGACCGGCGCAAGCGCCGTGGGCGGGTCGATAAGTGTCGGCTCAGGATCGGGATCGGGCGGCGTGACAGGCTTGCACCCATTGTCATACACTGCCTGGTTCCAATTAGCAGTCGTATATACCGCTGCGCCCAGCGAACCTTCGTAGACAACACGAATCATGTCCCCGGGGTGCTCGAAATGACCTGCGGCCACGAGAGCCACGATGTTCGCAGGGCCAATCACATAGGGATTGGTCTCTGAACTCGTAGCGTGGCAGGCTTGCGCCTGCAGCTGGCTGAGCGCGTTCAGAGGGATTCCGTGCTGGCTCATCCACTCCTCCAGCTTGGGAGGAAGATCGAACCCACCACTGTGGTCATCTCCTGGATCAAGTATCGGCCGGACGGCCGGTATACTCGCCGCCGATGCAGTCGAGCTACCGATAGCCACTGCACCCAACGGTACGACTAGCACAGCAGCGCAAACAGCAACGCTTCGCCTACGGACTTGCAGTACGCGCGGTTCAGACATGATGTCCCTTTCGTTTGAAACGAGAATCGGATTAGTAAGGTGCGCCCATCGGGAGCGCATCTCCCCCGTAGAGGGAATCGCCAATCCGACGCAGCATTTGACACGTTTTGAGTGTCAAACTACTGTTAATTATACCACGGGGTAAACTCTCAGTATATTTTCACCGAGAAGACTTTTGCAGCAGATAAAACCGCTCTACGTTACCGCGCGCCCCGGCGACAGCACTATCAGACTTGTCTATCACTACAAAAAAGCTCTTCGCCCAGACCTCAAACTCACGCATAATATCGCGTCGTACTCGATCATTTTTGACAACTCCACTGCTGCCTAATTGACCCCTACCTGCCTCAAATTGCGGCTTGAGCATTGCGACAATGTGCGTCGAGGTACCCGCAGCGCTTGCCACCCAGGCTAATATGTCGCGCAAGCTGATGAAGCTAACGTCGATCACTACAATATCGGGAGATTCAGGCATGATAAAGTCACGAATATCGGTCCTTTCGTGGAGTTCGATGCGCGGATCACCGCGTAAACTCGGATGAAGTTGATCCGTGCCAACATCAACCGCATAGACACGCCGCGCACCGTGCTGCAACGCATAGTCGGTGAATCCGCCCGTACTGCTGCCTATGTCGAGTACGATCTTGTCTGCAAAATCAAGGCCCAGATGGCCTGCTACACTCGCGAGCTTGAGCCCCGCTCGACTAACATATTGTTCCTGAGCATCAAGTGTGATGCGCGCGTTTCCGGCGACGAAATAGCCTGCCTTGTCGATGACCTGACCATCGACCATCACTCGACCAAGCTTGATCCAACTTTCGGCTTGCGATCTCGAGCTCACGAGGCCGCGTGCTGACAGTTCGATATCTAAGCGGCGCTTAGTCATGTGGTTATTTCTTTCGTTCGCGGTACTCGCCACTCGTCGTATCGACCGATACCACGTCTCCCTGCTTGATAAAAGCTGGCACCTTGATGACAAGTCCTGTCTCAAGCGTTGCGTCTTTTAATACGCTGCTCGTTGTATCACCCTTGACTACATCTTCAGTATAGGTCACTTCGAGGTAGAGATTCTTAGGCAGCGCAACATTGATCACACGATCACCAAAGAACTGGAGCGTGAGTAGATCACCTTCCTTGAGATAGTGTGAGGCATCATCCACCAGATCAGCACCAAGCTCGTATTGTTCGAAGCTGGCAGGATCCATGAAAAAATACGCACTACCATCCGTGTAGAGGTATTGTACCTCGCGGCTCCGTACTTCGGCCGGCTCTATCTTGTCCGCTCCCTTGAATGTCTTGGGGATGACACTACCATCAAGGAGATTTTTGAGGCGCACATTGACGATACTACCGCCCCGTCCCATGACTTTTTGGCCGTATTCGATGACTCGATATGGCGTGCCATCAATCTGGCATACCACACCTTTTTTTAGGTCAGTTGGTTGGTACATGCTTGCTCTATCCTTGTGCAACAAACGGCATGAGCGCCAGATGACGCGCACGTTTGATTGCCACAGCAAGTTGACGCTGTTGTTTGGCGCTCAGACCAGTCTTGGTGATCGGGTCAATCTGACCGTAGATGTTGATGTATCGGCTCAGCGTCTTGACGTCCTTGTAGTCAAAATACACTGGTGCGTCTTTTTTGAATCGTTTTAATGCCATAAACTTCTCCTTATTAAGCTAAATAGTTGCGTACGAGACATTGCGCTCAATGCATTGAGCTAAAATGGTATTTCAGACAAATCGATCGGCTTGTCATCGATATCTTCAATTACCACGTCGTTTGATTTTTTCGTTTTGGCTCCTGCTGTGTTTTGACGCGGCTCCCCTGAAACTTGGTTGTCATTGGTGGGGCCGTCAAGAAATGTCACGTCAGTAGCCGTCACTTCAACTCGCGAACGTTTTTTGCCAGTTTCTTTGTCGTCCCAACTATCTTGGCGAAGACGCCCCTGTACCAGGACGCGCCGGCCTTTGGATAGATACTGTATGACGAGTTCACCGAGCTTTTCCCAGGCAGTAATATCGAAAAAATCAGCCTGATCATCCTGGCCGCCACGATCAACTGCAATACTGAAGCTCGCAATTGTCTTACCAGTAGTGGTGGTACGTTGCTCAGGATCGCGTGTCAGGCGACCCATGAGAATAACTTGATTGATTGAACGTGCCATAAAAACCCTCCTTAGTGAATTATTCTTCGCTTGATTCTTCACTCGCATGACGCTGGCGCGCTTCCTCGAGAGCCTTGCGGCCTTTTTGATCTATAGTCACCAGTAAGTAGCGGACCACTTCGTCGGTGATGTTGAGAATATTACTGATTTTAAGAGGCGCATCAGCTGGCAGTGCGACATCCATAGCAACGTAGACAGCGAAGTCCTGGTTTTTAATGCGATATGCGAGGCGTTTTTTACCCCAGTTGTCCTCGCGAATGATCTTGCCGCCAACAGATGTGATAATATCTCGGACTTTACCGAGCGGAGCGTCGAGATCGACCTCGAGATCCGGATGAATAAGAACTATTAGTTCATACTCTCGCATAGTAATACCTCCTTCGGAATCCATCTATACGTGGATGTTTACCCTATCTCAGGCAAACGTAGGTTAATAACCTCTTTATTATAGCAAATTTACAGAGGTGTGTCTACATATCACCCGAAATAGAGCTGTCAGCATCGAGGTCGGACAGGCTGGTAATGAGAACTTCCCGCGGACGTGCGCCATCAGCAGGACCAATAATACCCTGTTCTTCCATCTCTTCAATAATACGAGCAGCACGGCCATACCCCACTCGCAACTTACGCTGTAGTAGACTCGTGCTAGCCTTGCGGTTCTCCACGACGACACGCACGGCATCACGGAACATATCATCTCCACCCTCACCCTCAAAGTCCATGACAACACCGCCCTTACCATTGAGCTGGACTGGCTGAGAGATAATTTCATTGTTGTATTGAGGCGCTGATTGCATACGAAGATGGTCTGTTACCTTGAGAACCTCTGTATCCATCACCCAGGCACCTTGAATACGCTTGGGCTTACTCATGTCAGCAGTTTTAAACAGCATGTCTCCCTGACCTAGGAGTTTTTCTGCCCCAATTTGATCAAGAATTGTTCGACTATCGACTTGACTAGCGACCGTAAAGGCAATCCGCGCCGGAATATTAGCCTTTATCAGACCAGTGATGACATCGACACTGGGCCGCTGAGTCGCAAGCACGAGATGGATACCCACCGCGCGGGCTTTTTGTGCCAGTCGCACAACAAGAGCCTCAACATCACGAGCCGCCACCATCATAAGATCCGCCAACTCATCAATCACGATAACAATATATGGCATTTTGCCCTCATCAACTTGCTGCATGTAACCATTTTCATCCTCTATAGCAGCATGTTTGCCGCGGGTTTTCATGAGGTGATTGTAGCTTTTGATATCGCGCACCTTTACTTCGGCCAGCAATTTGTAGCGGCGCTCCATCTCGTTAGTTGCCCACTTAAGAGCACTAATGGTCTTTTCTGGCTCGACAATAACAGGAGTCAGAAGGTGTGGTATATCAGCATAAGGTGCCATCTCAACTTGCTTGGGATCGACGAGAATAAGCTTCATATCACTTGGTGCATTACGGTACAGAAGGCTTGTCAGCAGCGCATTGATCATCACTGATTTACCACTACCCGTCTGACCAGCGATGAGCAGGTGAGGCATCTTATTGAGCGCACCAACCACCGGAGAGCCAGAAATATCCTTGCCGATCGCGAATCCCAATTGTTCATGGTGCTTTGTCCATTCCGAACTGTTGAGAATGCCATAGAGCCGCACATCAGCAGCTTTGCGGTTTGGCACCTCGATGCCAACAGCACGCTGACCAGGAATCGGCGCCTCAATCCTTAGGCTTTGAGCTGCTAGGTTGAGCGCTAAGTTGGTTTCGAGCGCTGTAATTCGGGTCAGCTTGACGCCACTAGGTGGACTCAAGGTATACTGAGTTACTTTTGGCCCAATATTTGCTCCCTCCATTTTGACTTCAATACTGAACTCACTTAATGTATCGCGAATAATCTGTGCATTCTGCTCGATATCACCGGCATCAGCTGGCGACTGTTTCTTTTCGAGCAGATCAATGCTCGGCGGCATCCAGTTGGGGTCGGTAACTGATATGAGCGCAGCCTTTTCTTCGGCTTCTTTGTCCTGTTTCACACTACCCTTAAGACTAGAAAGACGCGCTGATTTACGATCTTGATCAGTCAACATGGGCACGCCGGCATTGAGCTTAAAGTCTTTCATCTCAAGATGCTTTTTGTCATCTTCGGCTATCTTGCGCATGACTTCAATGTTGCTGGGGTCATCCGTGCTAGGCCGACGAATGAGCCGCCATATATGACTGATTAATGTAAAGGGCGAGACACTCAGCATAAATAGCAGTGTCACGACAATCAACAACGCATATATCATAACAGCCACGCCCGGCTCGACTAATGCCACGATAACACTATTTGCCGTATCGCCTATCACCCCGCCAGTCGAGGCAGCGCCGTCTTTGCGAAGCAAACCAAACAACCCTGCTAACCACACCACCAGCAATGCCGCAGCAAATTTGACGACAAAAGCAAGCTTATTGTTCTCGTCCCGAAAGATCTGCACTGCAATATAGCAGAGAATAAACGGCAAAACATACGCGCCATACCCTATGCTGGCAACTGTAGTACGGTCTAGCCAGTCAAGCACGGGACCGCCAGCTTGAAACCAAGCGATGATATAAAACACGGCAAGCGTTACCAACCCTACCGCACTCACCTGCGACCAAAAACCACTTGGTAGCTGATGTTGGGGGGCGGCAGTTTGTTTGGTGCGGCTTCGCGAGGATCGTTTTTTCTTTTTTGCCATAACTGTTTTATTATAAACGCTTTATGTATGGATTGATATGTTTTTATTGTAGCATAAATTACCACAAAATGCAATAGTACGTTCGGTTGGTTCATTAAACTAAAACAGAACAC